>PBOU01000120.1 GCA_002724415.1 Planctomycetaceae bacterium | reverse complement strand
TTCTGGTTCTCTCTCGCAACCTATGGCACAGACCGCTACCGGGACGCCGTAGAAACCGTGTTGGCCACCGCTCGGGCTGTTTCAGACGAAGTGCGGGCACGTCCCAACCTGCGTCTGATAATGCAGCCCGATCTTTCGATACTGCTGTTCGAACGTGTGGGCTGGGAGTTGGCCGACTATGAGCGTTGGTCGGCTCAAAGTTCCGAGGATGGCTCGGTGGTATGTGTGCCGACACGCTGGCAGGGTCGGCCTGTGCTTCGCTTCTGTTTCATCAACCCAGAGACCGAGGTCGTCGAGGTCGCATCGGTCCTGGACGGCTTGGCGGGCAGCGACAGGGGTTGAATCATTTGGGCCCAAATGAATAGGGTGGGTGGTGTGGACGAACCACTGAGAATCGCTGAAGGGCTTTCTGACTATGGGTGAGATCGTCGGCGCGGCCGTTGTCTCGCACGTTCCACCCATAGTGATGCCGGAGGCGCTCCGTCGAGAAATGAACGACGGCAACGACTTCTCACTGGTGGAAGGCCTCCACAGGTTGCGTGCAGAGTGTCTCGAGCGTCTCCAGCCCGACACCATCGTCGTACTNGACACCCACTGGTTCACGACNGTTGAGCACGTGATCTCNGCNCATGAACGNCGGACGGGAAAGTTCACCTCAGATGAACTGCCTCGGGGTATGGCTCAGGTTCCCTACGACATGCCAGGCGATCCCGACCTNGCCCTCATGGTTGAGGCTCTCGCCGCCGGGCGAGATGACACCAGGGTCCTGGCCAGCGGCGANCCCTATCTGCCCGTCCACTATCCAACGATCAACCTCCTCGGGTTTCTCCAGGGNGAGGAGAGATGGGTCTCGGTCGGCGTGTGTCAGACAGCGACTCCAGAGGACTTCCTGCTGTTTGGCCNCCTCCTCTCGCAGGCNGTCGAAGAGGTTGACCGGCGTGTCGTCGTCCTTGCCTCTGGCGGGCTGAGCCACCGGTTCTGGCCCTTGATGGAGTTCGCCGATCATGAATCGGCTTCCCTGGAAAACATCCGCACCCCAGAAGCCCGTGAAGCCGACCAGAAGGTTCTCCGATGGTGGGACCAAGGTGATCACCGCCAAGTGATCGATTACCAGCCTGAGTACAGGACCCATGCCCCCGAGGGCTTCTTCGGCCACTACATGATGATGGTCGGGTCGATCGGCGGGAAGGACTGCGTTGCGACCGGNCTCCGCTATTCGGAGTACGAATCCGCAGCTGGAACAGGCCAGGTACATATGTGGTTCGAAAGGCCCGANGGCGGGTGGACCGCCCAGGACTAGGAGCCCCGGGGACGGGAAGAGAAAGGAAGTTCCGTGGANATTGCGAATGTNGAAGGCCGAGGATCACTGATCNTCGACGGCCGAGTCGTCGACNTCGAGACGGCCACTGCCGGNNGCATCTCCAGCGATCCCATGGAACTTGTCGACCTCAAGAACCATCCCCTTTTGGCCCAAGTCCAGTCGGACGCCGACTCTCCCGAACTCATCGAGTCGAGTCTGGGTCCACCAGTTCCGAGGCCGGGGAAGGTCATCGCGATCGCAATCAACTNCCGCAGCCATGCCGAGGAGTCCAACAAGGCCATTCCTACAGAGCCGCACGTGATGGCCAAGTTCCCCACTTGCATCACGGGCCCGCAGGACGACGTGTTCATGCACGACCTGGAGATGGTCGACTACGAGGCTGAACTCGTGCTTGCCATCGGCCGGNCGGGAGTTCGAATCCCAAGAGCCTCGGCATGGGAACACATTGCAGGGCTGATGGTGGGAAACGATGTGAGCGACCGGAACGAACAGTTCCGTCCCCCGGTTCGACAGTTCTCAATGGCAAAGAGTTACGACCGGTTCGGTCCTACCGGTCCAGTCCTCGTCACTCCGGACGACCTCCCTGATTGTGAGGACCTCGAAATCTCGCTAAAGGTCGACGGCGAACTCCGTCAGAGTGCGCGAACCAGCGACTTCATCTTCCCCGTGCCGGTCCTAGTCGAATGGCTATCCCGCTACGTCACTCTGGAGGTAGGCGACCTGATCTTCACGGGGACGACNGGTGGTGTCGGGGACTCGATGGACCCGCCCACCTATCTGAGAGACAACCAGGTCGTCGAGNCCTCCATCGAGGGGCTCGGCACGATTCGGAATCGGTTNGTCGCCGGGNCCCACNCATGATCGTCGTGACCGGTGGTGACAGGGACAGCAGCTACGGGGGCCTCTTCACCGGACACGTNGAGCTGGAGATGCTCCATGCCACAAAGGGCGATCAGGAACCCGACACAGCTCTGGTCCATTTTCATTCGGGCGCGGTGACGAACTGGCACCATCACCCGGGCGGACAGCTCCTCTTTGTCGTNTCTGGCAGGGCCAGGGTGGGAACTGCGGCCGATGGGGCGGTCGCNATCAACCCCGGAAACCTTGTAGTTGCCCCTCCGGATGAGGCCCACTGGCACGGGGCGGCAGATGGATCTGATTGCACTCTTCTTGCAGTCACCTGGGGGACGACCTGTTGGCATGACGAANCTCCGGACCTAGCCGACTAGGAACGTGCCGCAAGTCGCAGTAGTTGGCTGTGGGCCGGTTGGTGCACTGCTCGCGAATCTCCTCGGGCTAGCCGGCGTGGAGACCACGGTCCACGAGGCCTCGGTGGACCCGTATCCGCTCCCCCGGGCGTGCAAACTCGACGCAGAGATCATGAGGATCTTCCAAGGGGCGGGCCTTTCGGATCAGGTCACACGGATAGTCGAGCCGTGTCAGGGGATGGAATTCGTCGACTCAGAGGGCAAGAGGCTCTTCACATACGAGGACTTTCAGAGGTCGCCAATACTCGGTTGGTACGAGGACTACGTCTTCCAGCAGCCAGCATTGGATCGGGTTCTTCGCGACGGCCTGGAGAGGTTTCCCCACGTCGAGTTGATTCTCGGATCAGAGGTGACCGAGCCCGACTCCATNGATGCGGACTTCGTGGTCGCCTGTGACGGCGCCTCNAGCNTCACCCGCCGCAATCTGGGNATNGGGTTGACGGACTGGGGTTTTGACCAGNACTGGCTTGTAGTGGATCTCATGATCGGTGGTGACCCGGGGCTCCCTCCAGTGATCCAGCAAGTTTGCGACGTCGAGCGACNAGCCACCTATGTGCCCTCCGCACATGGTCATCACCGCTGGGAATTCCGGCTCATGGATGATGAGAATCATGGGGAGTTCGAAGATCACCAAAGAGTTCGAGAACTACTCCGCCCTTGGATATCTGATGACGTCGGCGAGATTGTCCGAGCGGCTGCCTACCGGTTCCATGCAGTAGTGGCTGAAACATGGCGGAATGGCCGCTTCTTTCTTGCCGGCGACTCGGCCCACCAGATGCCACCGTTCATCGGCCAAGGGATGTGCTCAGGGATCCGCGACGCCGCCAACCTTGCCTGGAAACTGAAGACGGTTCTTAGATACGGGGCTCCCGAAAAACTTCTGGACAGCTACGAGACTGAGCGACGCAGCCATGTCGAGAGTTGTATCGCCATGTCGATCGAAGCCGGTCGTCTCGTCTCCCGGCAAGTTGTGGAACTTCCTGCGCCCGATGTCGACGATCCAGACCGCTGGTCGCGCCTACCACCGCTCACGGAAGGCCTCTTCTCCGCTGGNACCGACACCAGGATCGGACACCAGGCACGCCAACCCAGAGTTGGCGCCGATGGAACCCTGAGGTTGCTCGATGACGTGGGTGGATCGGANTGGTACTTGCTGTCCCGTGTAGACCATCGGTCCAGCCACTGGTGCGAAACGGTCCTCGTTGACGATCTAGTCGATCTGGACGGCGGGCTCGANCTTCTCCTAGATGGCCAGGCAGCGGTGCTTGTTCGTCCAGACCGCTATGTCTTCGGATCGGCTAACGAACAGTCCGTTGGTGAACTCGTCGATGCTGCAGAACGTCTGTTATTCGGTGGAGGCCCTTGATGCCGTCAGCAAGACGCCTCCAGTTCAAGGGGCAGGCGCTTCAAGCCATTGATGAAGTTTGAACGGATCCTCTCTGGCTTTCCGTCCAGATGAACACGACCGATTTTCTTGGCGAATTCTTCCAGGAAGACCCTCACCTCCAAGCGGGCCAGCCAAGCGCCGAGGCAGAAGTGCGGACCGCCGCCTCCAAAGGTCACATGGGGGTTGGGGTCTCTGCCNAGGTCCAGAGTGAATGGGTCAGTGAAGGCGCCTTCGTCGTAGTTGGCGGATATGTACCAGGTGACGACCTTGTCGCCAGCGGATATGGGTACNCCAGCCAAGTTCGTATTGGAGACAGCGGTCCTCCTGAAATGGATCTGTGGGCAGGCCCACCGAAGGACCTCCTCGGATGCCAGGTCAAGCAGCTCTGGGTCTTCCTGCAGTCGCCGCAGCTGGTCCGGGAACTCCGCAAGAGCTAGGGCCCCATGGCTGAGGCCGTGGCGAGTGGTCTCATTGCCTGCGATCACCAACAAGAGAAAGAAGGTCTGNAGCTCCAAGGGCGTCAGGTCGTCAGAGGCTGCCAGAACCGATACCACGTCTCCTTCAGGTCTGGCCTTCTTCTCNGCGGCCAGTCGCTTCGCATACTCGAAGACCTTGAGGGAGTTGGGNCTGCGAAACGGCAACAGCCGGTAGGGATCGGTGTCGTCCTTGTCGTACAGGACGTCCGAGAAGTCGGGATCAGCGTGGTACACGACCGAGTCGGCCCAGTGGAACAACTCCTCGGCGTCCCGGTTGGGAACACCGAGGAGCTTGCTGATCATCTCGATCGGGAGGCGTCGAGCAACAGNGTCGACNAAGTCGACCTTGCGTGTCTCGAGAGCCTTCTCGATCGACTCTGCGACCAGAGCTCGGGCTGTGCTCTCCCATTGCCCGATGGCACGNCGAGTGAAGCTCCGAGAGACCAGCTTTCTGACCCTCGTGTGTTCGGGAGGATCGGTTTCCAGCATCGTCCGACGGGCCTCGCGCGCTTCGGGGTCCCTTTCCAACTCTTCGAGTTCGGTGCCCCCAACCTGCGAGGAGAANGTCCGGTGNTCGCGGTGGACCGCCACNAGGTCNTCGAGGCGCGTCACAGCCCAGAATCCAGAGTTCCCGTCCGGCTCTTCAATCCATGCGACAGGGGCATGGGCACGCATGGACTGGAACTCTTCGTGGGGGATCCGTTCTGCCCAGAGGTCATTGTCCAGAATCTGGAAGTTCGACGTCGTCGATTCTCTGCGGGCGTCGACCATTCGACTACTCCAGGAAGCGATCGCCAAGGAACCAATCGACCAGGCGCTTGGCCTGTTGCCGAGCTTCAGCATGGCGATCGACTGTCTCCGAGACAATTGACTCGGGGTCGACCCCGAACTTGGAGAGCTCCTCGTGGCCCACGACTGCCCACTCGGCGACAATCGCCGGCGTGATCTCGGGGTGGAACTGAGTACCGACACTCTGGTCGGCGCGAAATACTTGCGGTGAGACGTCTGAGCGGGCCAACTCGATCGATCCCTTTGGAACGGTGAACTGGTCGTAGTGCCATTCAAACCAGGGCCCGGGTGAGACGAGATCCGGCTGGTCTGAGTCAATTTCGTACCAACCGATCTCAGGCTGGTTCGCTCTAGTCACCTCACCGCCAAGGGCAGTAGCCAATACCTGAGCCCCGAAGCACAGTCCGAGAACCGGCTTTCCGGCTCCGTGTGCGGCTCGGACTAGTTCGATCTCGCGGTTGACCCATGACTCGATGGGTTCCCTGTCGCATACCGACCACTGGGATCCGAGCACCACTACAAGGTCGTAGGTGCCCGGATCGGGAAACTCCTTGGTGCATACCGGGTCAGATGGGTCGTCCAGAACGCGAAAGGGATGCAGTTCGAAACCGTGTTCGACAAGTCTTTCGCCGACGACTGCGACCGGCCCGGTTTCGTCGTGCTCGATGACTAGCGCTCGGCCCATAACGGCGAACCCTATGGCTTTAGGCCTCGTTCCTTGCCAGTCTGCGACCTAACTTCTGAGTGTGGATGAGGCAGTCGACCGCATTCCTCCTGCGGCTTCAGCGGTCTTCCCAGTGCGAGCAGGAAACCTGGTCGAACCAATGGTCGACGGTGCCGTGGCGTTCGATCAGATCGCGGAAGCGGTCGAGACGGCAGCTGTTTCAGTGTGGGTTTGTGTCGCTTTCCTCGAGACAGAGGCACAGTTCCCGGGGGGACGTGGCACCTTTTTCGACCTGATGGACTGCGCATCGGAACGGGGCCTCGACGTGCGTGTTCTGGTCTGGCATCCCGAAGGGCATGGAGCGAGCGCTAGCGACATCTTCCCTGGAGACGAGAACTCTGCCCGACTACTGGCAGATCGGGACACGAGCTGGCAGGTGCGATGGGATGGGGTGGGCCGGAATTGCCAGCATCAGAAAGTCTGGATGTTCGACACGGGCACCCCGGACGCCGTTGCGTTCGTGGGGGGCATCAACATCACCCGGGGATCGATGGCCGGTCCGAACCACGAACAGCCCGATCCGTCGCTCGGCTACCTTCCCGGTGAGCGGTACTCGAACATCCATGACGTGCACTGTCGGCTTCGAGGGCCGTGCCTTGCGGACGTCCACGACAACTTCGTACTGCGCTGGAACGGCGCCTCGGAGCGTGGTCGGCGACATGGTTCGTGGCCCGATGGAGAAACGAGCGATCTCGACCGTCGTTCCGTCGACAAGGTCCCCACCGTTTTGGGGTCCACCACCGCCCAGGTGCAGCGAAGCATCCTGCCGGGTCTATACGACGCGCTCCCCGAGGGCGAGAACTCGGTTCGGGAGCAATACCTATCGGCCATCGTCGGAGCCCGCGACTACGTGTACGTGGAGGACCAGATCCTGCTCAGCCGGGCCGTGCTGGTGGCGCTACGCGAGGCGTTAGAGCGGGGCGTGCTGGTGGTGGCCTCGGTGCCCGGAGACCCGATGCCCGAGCTGGCCGCCGCCCGGGGGCATCCGGGGATCGCTGCCGGCTACGAGGCGTTGGCTGCCCTAGGCGGGTACGAGGGCTTCTGCCTGTCGGCGCCGGCGGTGCGGAGGCCGTGGGGCGTCGAGGAGGTCTACGTCCACGCCAAGACGGCGGTGGTCGACGACGTCTGGGCGACCATCGGCTCGACCAACCTCGTCTTCAGCTCGTTCCAGGGGGACACCGAGATGAACGTGTCGTTCTGGGACGGGCCCGGGGGCGGGCCGGCACGGGCGCTGCGGGTACGTCAGGTCGACGAGCAGGGCGGGTTCGACTCGTCGGGCATGGCCGGCCGGGAAGCCGTGGCCCGTTTGGTCGACGTGGCCCGGGCCAACGCCGCGGCCCGGGCGGCCGGGGAGACGTGGACCGGCTTCGCCTGCGCCATCGACCCGGTCACCTGGGCCTCGTGATGGGGGCCACCTGACCGGGGCGGCCTGACCCCTCCGCGGACCTGTCACAGCAGCGCCCTACGTTCAGGCCATGGAAACCGTGCTCGTCCTCGTAGCCGTCTTCTCCTTTCTGGTGGCCGTCGTCACCGTGGTGTGGGCGGTTCGCCGCCCGGCCCCGATCCCCGCCATCGACCCGGTGGAGGTCCCGTTGCCGATCGACACGGCCGCCCTGGCCCAACTGGTAGGCGCCGAGGTGCAGGCCCGGATGGCCGAGGCAGCCTCGACCGCCCTGGCCCAGAACAACGAGCAGTTCCTGGCCCTGGCCACTGAGCGGATGGGCGCCGTCCAGGAGCAGACCAAGGGCCTGCTCGACCCGTTTGCCGAGCAGATGAAGAAGCTCGACGACACCGTCGGCAAGCTCCGGACGGCCCACGAGCAGGACAAGGGCGCCGTGACCACCATGACCGAACAGTTGGGCCGACGGGTGGCCGCACTGCAGGCCGAGACGACCACGCTGTCCGAGGCGTTGCGGTCCCGCACGGCCCGCGGCGTGTGGGGTGAGAACCAACTCCGGAACGTCATCGAGTTGTCGGGCATGGAGCCGTACTGCGACTTCACCGAACAGACGTCGGCCGAGAACCGCGAGGGGACGGGGGTACGTCCCGACGTGAAGGTCCGCCTCCCCAACGGAGCCCACCTGTTCGTGGACGCCAAGGTGCCGCTCGACGCCTACCTGCGCGCCCAGGAGGCCACCGAGCAGGCCACGGTCGACGCCGAGTTGCGGGCCCACGCCAAGGCGCTGAAGGACCACGTGAAGGACCTGGCCCGGAAGAAGTACTGGGAGGCCGACGACCAGCCTTCGCCGGAGTTCGTGGTGCTGTTCGTGCCCGGTGAGTCGTTCCTGGCCGACGCCCTGCGGGTCGAGCCGGCCCTCCTCCAGGAGTCGATGAACCAGCGGGTGCTCCTAGCGTCGCCGGTGAACCTGCTGGCCCTGCTGTGGGCTGTCGCCGGCGGATGGCAGCAGGCCCGCGTTAACCAGCACGCTCGCGAGGTGGCCGAGCTGGGTGCCGAGTTGTACGAACGGGTGGGGACCGTCTTGGGCAAGGTCGACGGTGCAGGGCGTGGCCTAAACACGGCGGTGAAGGCCTTCAACGGTCTGGTGGCCTCGTTCGAGGGGCGCCTGCTGCCCACCATGCGGAAGTTCCCCGACCTGGGTATCGGCACCGGGGAGTTGTCCGGTCCGACCACGTTGGACGAGGTGCCCCGGCCCGTGGCGGCCCAGGAGTTGCCGGCTGTCGAGGAGCCCGATTCCGGAGACTGACCCGCCCGGTTCCTCCGCTGAGGGACCGGGTGGTGGTCTCCTCAGCCGGCCGCTGACCGACGGGCCGCCTCGTCGGCCAGCGCGTCGACCATGGCCACCATGCGGGCCCGCTCCGGCTCCACGATCCCGGCCATCCCGAGGTCTGCCATGGCCGCCGTGCACACCGGTCCCACCGAGACGGGGATCACGCGGTCGCCGTCCAGGGCCGACACCAGTTCGTCGCTCCGACCTCGAGACTCGGCGATCTCCACCAGGTGTACCGCCGCCTGACGGGTCGTGAACGTCACCGCGTCCAGGACGCCGTCGCAGACGGCGTCGACCAGGGCCTCGGCGGGCCCGACGTCGGTCGGCCACGTCCATCGGTAGACGGGGACCACCACCACCTCGTCGCAGGCCACGGCCAGCGGGGCGACCAGGGCCTCCTCGGCGGTCCCGTCCAGTTGCAGGGCCACCCGACCCCGCCCACCGGTTGACGCCACGTGGGTCACCACCTGGGCGTAGAGCTCGTCGGGGGCCGACCACGCCACCTCCAGGCCGGCCCGCCGCGCCGCGCTAGTCGCCTTCGGCCCGCGGGCCAGCACCTCGACGGCGGCCAGCGTCCGACGGAGTTCGGCGCCCACCCCGGCGGCGTCCATTGCCTCCAACCACATGTCGAGGCCCATCCCGGTCTGGAGGACGAGGGTGGCCGGCGGATCGGCGACCAGGGCACGCGAGGCCTCCAGCAGGCGGGGGTCGTCGCCGAGGTCGAGGGTCCGCATGGTGCAGCCCACCACCACCTCGGCGCCCCGTCGCCGCAGCACGTCCACCTGCTGGTCGGCCCGGCGATCGGCGGTCACGCCGACCCGCCAGCCCGAGAGCGGGGCGGTCACCACCGGATCATTCCGACGGTTCCAAGCGCCAGATCCAGCGTCTCGTCGTCCGACCAGGACTCGATCTCGTCGGCCGGACGACCGGCGTTGAAGCCCACCAGGATTGGTCGGTCGGTCCAGGGCACGGCGTTGTACCACTCCACGTACTGGCCCGGCGGCTCCGAGGCGTACGAGAACAGGTCGGTGTTGGTGGGCCAGAAGGCCTCGTCGAACCGGAGGACCACCTTGTCCATCACCCCCATGCCCAGGCCCTCGATGGCCGCCCGCTTCGAACTGGGCAGTACCGGATCGAACTCCACGACCCCGGCCTTCAGGACGCCGAGAGGGAGGGTGACCACCACGGCCGCCCCGTCGTGCGGACCGGCGTCGGTGACCACGGTGGCGTCCGCATCGGTGGCCCGGATGGCCGACACGGGTTCGCCCAGCCGGACGTCGAGGCCCTCGGCCAGCCAGTCCACGAT
>PBOU01000119.1 GCA_002724415.1 Planctomycetaceae bacterium | reverse complement strand
GGCTCCAATATAGAGATAGCCATCGGGTCCAAAGGCGATACTGCCTCCCCAGTGGAGGTCGGTCGCCTGGGGAATCTGTAGCAGGCGCCGCGACTTGCCACCGGCGTCTCCCTGGAAATCGGCCGTCGCCTTGCGTTCGGCGATGATCGGCGAGAAGTGGCTGCCCTGGTTCCGCACGTGGTAGTTGACGTAGTACTTGCGGTTCTTTCTGTACCGGGGATGAAACGCCAGGCACAACACGCCCTCGAACTGTCCGGTCGAAGCCTCGTTGCTCAGGTCCACCCACAGCACTTTTTTGTCGGTAGTGAAATCACCCGCCCCCTTGATCAACCGATAAATCCGTCGCGTCTTTTGCTCGACAACGAAGTACTCGCCCGCCGCCACCGGGTTGGCGATCACGCAAACCGGGTGGTCAAACTTCATCGCCTGGGAATGCAGACGCTCAAGCCGCACCGGCTTCTTGATCATTGGCATCACGTCGGGCATTCCCACCCATCGTGATTTTCCAATCGCCTGTTTCAAGGTGCCCAGGTAAGCCACCAGGTCCGCAAATTGATCAGCGGTGATCGACTTGTAGACGTCCGAGGGCATCAGCGACGTCTTGTTCGGCTTTTCGAGTTCGATCTCGTCGGCCGGAATCNTCACCAACTTCCCCTCACCATCGACCAACTGCAGTTGTTTCTTGTCACGAGCCTGGACGACTCCGTTGATCGTCTTGCCCGCCGTCGTCACAACCGTCGTCGTGGCGTGGTCCGGGTGAATCCGAGCACTCGGCTCGAGCACCGATCGGATCAACTGGTCGCGGGTGAACTTGTCACCAATCGTCCCCAGTTTTGGGCCCGCCTTCTTCTCCGCCCCCGAGAGAATGTGGCACCGCGTGCACGCCGCCTTCTTGGACTTGAAGACGGCCAACCCACGTTCGACGTCACCCCCCTNGAGTGCAGCGGCCTGGTACAAGCCACGGATCTTTCCGGACTCGTCCTTGGGCTTGTCCTGGGCCACCAGGAATCCGGTTGCCGCGGCAAGCAGAAAACAGGAACACACGGCTGCGATGGGTTTCATGAGCGGTTNCCTCGTATCAGCGNCTGGTCCTTGAACAACCCACAGGTTTCCATCAAAGCAGTTTCGACCGTCACTGCCGACGTCGCGGTTGTGAGTTCCAGTGTGAGCAATCCTCACACCGGATACCACTCGATCATCGGCCACAGGACCTCCCGGAGGAACGGTTCCGGAAACAACATCGGCAATGGCAGAACCAGCCACGAGGTGGTCCAGGCACGCGACAGCNCCCGATGGTCGCCGAACACGACGCCTCGTCGTTCCAGGAACGCCTCGGCCTGCATCGCGCACCCGTGCAATGCGAAATAACACAACGGAAGCCCCAGGCATTGCATCACCGGAACCGTGATAGCCAACTCGTGCAACAACCCAGAGAAGACGAAACCAACAAACGTCGCAGCCGGAATGCCCANCAGGGGCCGAAGTGGACGGTACACGCCCAGGGCGGTCATTTCCGAGAACCCAATATTCCACCGCCGGCCCCAGAATTCTCGCAGCGAAAAACTGGCCAACGGTGCTCGAAACATTGAACGGCAGTCAGCCCCCATTCGCCGCCAGACGCCAGCCATCAGGTTGATGATGCCAAAGTGAACCACCAGGCTGAACCCGGAGAACATCAGCAGGGTGATCGTGACCTTCTTGATCGAAAGGGACACGCTGGAGGCTGGCACTCGTGACACAAAAAATGCCAGCAGNAGAAACCCGATCCCGATGACCAGCCGCAGNCTCCCCTTCTTGATGTAGCCAAACCAGTCGTCCCGACGTCCCTGACCGAATCCCGCAAAAACCTCGACACGCATCCCCAGCCATCCCAGGCAATAGACCAGCCAGGGAACAAACGCGAGCCTCGTTTTTTTTGACGCATGGGATTCCACCGCGACAACAATCTTCATTCCACACAACAACACCAGGATCAGGAAAACCATCCGAAACCCGGCGGCCTCGTCGANGCAGACCCAGTGACAGGCTGCAACCGCGGCCAGCGTGATCAGCCAACCCAGNGTCCGCGCCAGTTTCACTCGGCTGAGTCCTGTCAGCCAGTACCCCAACGGAACAACGAGGGCCAACAGCAGCACGTTGTTCAACAGGACGACACTCTCGGAGGGCAAAAACTGTTTCATCCGACAGCGACCGCCGACAGGTTGTCCCAGGTCGCCACCCCGTAAACTGCCGTGAAGAACACAAACAANCCGACCAGAACGCATTCTCCCNCGGTGTACTTCAATCCCGTGGGAGCCGACGCCCGGTCGAAGTAGAAGAACTGGATCATGATCCGGGCGAACCAGTACAGGGTGATAAAACCGGTGACGCTCGAGGCAAGGGGCGAACCATCGCTGAGTTCCTCGTTGCCGAGGATGGACACCAGGGCAAAAGCCAGGTTCGTGCAAAGGATGTAACCGGCGTAGGTCCAGAAGATCTGGCGAATCAGAGGCGAGACCTGCTGAAGTTCACCTGTCCAGTTCAGGGCCCGAGGCACTCCCAGGCTGCCGACCACCACGACAATTTGTCCCCAACCGGCAACAACAATCCAGTCTGCCGTGTTCATGGTTACCCCCCGAGTGGTGACAGGTCACTATTTTCTAACGATCAACACACCCAGTTACTGTTATAGTCAGATTCCGCGGACGGTGTGTCACAGTTCCAGGCTCCAGCAAACCATGCACTCGAATTCACGACGTCAGGCAATCCAGATCGGAGGCTTGGGCCTTGTCGGGCTCTCGATGTCCGATGTCGAGNTGCTCTCGGCCACGGGGACAAGCCCCCCCCACGACACCCCACGGTCGGTCCTGTTGATCTACTTGCCCGGTGGCCTGTCACACATCGACACGTTCGACCCGAAGCCACGGGCATCGGCGGAGACGCGGGGTGAGTTCGANACGATTTCCACGCGCGTCTCCGGCACCCATATCTGCGAGCACCTGCCCCGCCTTGCCGCCTGCAGTGATCGCTGGTCAATGGTGCGTTCGCTGGGNCATCCCACGAACGACCACACCCAGGCCCATCACTACGTGCTGTGCGGCAAGATGGAATTGCCCACTCCACTCAACCGGACAAAACCGGTTTCGACGGACTTCCCGTCGATGGCAGCCATTGCCGGATCCAAGCTCACCACCACCAGCCCCCTGCCCTCTGCGGTGATGCTGCCCCGGCTGCTGATCAACGTGGCCAAGCAGGTCCGAGGTGGTCAGACGGCCGGCCGGATGGGTGAGCGTCACGACCCGTGGTTGTTGCATTCCTCGCCCGACTGCAACCAGTACGGCTCGTGCCCCGACTGCTTCATGTTCTCGAATATGAAAACCGAGAAGCACTCGTTTTTCCCAGTGCTCAAGGCCCCCAACCCCCGTCGCCCACAGGACGTGTCGATCCGGCGACTGGATCGACGTCGAGACCTGCTCGGTGAACTGGAACAACAACACCGGCAGTTGGACGAGTTCGTCAAGGTCGAACNATTTGGTCGGCAACGCGAACGCGCCTTGTCACTGCTGACCTCGCAAAAGGTCCGCGATGCCCTGGATGTGGAAACCGGTTCAGCCAAGACACTCGACCGGTATGGCCGGGACCTGTTCGGCAAAACCCTGCTGCTCTCCAAGCGACTGATCGAGAACGGTGTCCGCATGGTGCAGGCACATCTCGGCCGAGGTGTGTCCTGGGACACCCACGGCGACAACTTCCCGTTGCTCAAGAACAAGCTGCTGCCTCCCTTCGACAGGGCGATCACCGCGCTCCTGGAAGACCTCGACGACACCGGCCTGCTCGACACGACCCTGGTCATCGTCTGTAGTGAATTCGGACGGACGCCCAGGATCTCGCGGCTGGAACAACACTACAAGTTGCCGGGCCGAGACCATTGGGGCGCGGCCCAGACGATGCTCGTGGCCGGAGGTGGGGTTGTCGGAGGCCGGGTGATCGGTCAGACCGACAGGATCGGAGCGTACCCCATCGATGCCCCACAGACNCCCCAGAATTTGGCCGCCACGATCTACCAAACACTGGGAATTCCCCGGACGGCCAAATGGCACGATGTCGGAGGCCGCCCGTACCACGTCTACGAGGCCGATCCAATTCCCGGACTGGGCTGATCACTCCCACCGGTCTGACGAATCGCCTTGTCAGTACAGGCGATTCTCATACGCGTCATCGATCGACTCGTCCAGTTCCTTGGCCGTCTGTCCGGTGTCTGTCTGTTCGGCCAACATGGTCCCAAACGACGGCAGATCGCTTCGGGAGATCCGGTACGTGTCTTCCCACAGTCCGCTTCGCTTGACCGCCTTGCCACACTGCAGGCAGGCCTTTTCGACGCTGACCAGCATTCCGGCAGGTGGCACCTGTCCNTTGATCGCACAGGCATCCAACCGAGGATCATCGTGAATCACCTCTGCCGACCCCGTGACACGAAGTGTCTCCAGTACCCCCGGCACCAGNAACAACAGGGCCAGCCGCTTGCGTTCCGTNACGTTGGTCATGCTGTCCAACCGGTTATTTCCACGACGGTCGGGCAACAGGAGTGTCGCTGGATCCAACACAGCGACCGAACCGGGAGGATCGCCACGCGGCGACACGTCCAAGGAACCATCCTCGTTCATCGTCGCAACACAGTAGAACGGAGAACGAGCAATCATGGCCCGACAATGTTCGTCGAGCGTCTCCATGAACTTTTGCTGTGACAGCAGTGACGGTTCCTCGTAGAAACCACGCAAGTCCTCAACTGTCTCCACTCGATTCACAGGCTGTTCACTCATTCCGATTCTGCCTCGCTTTCCGCCATCCCACGTTATCACCAGTGGCCAGACTGCACCACTCTGTCAAACTACGCCTCCCTGTCCGGCTCAGACATCTCGAGCAAGATCTCCACAGCCTCCACAGCCCCATTGGTCTGAACCGTGGCCAACCTTGTCGGGGCCGGTCCGGACAGGTACTGGGAAACCCGTTCGATCAACTCCGTTTCTCCCACCACGGTTTCAGATTCCGTCAGCCGCCTGTCCTGTCGATCGTATCGTCGTTCCCTGGGCCACCCCACCAGCGGACATCCGAATCCCCTNGCNTCCTGGACCGTGTTGTAACCACCGGCAGCCACCAGGACGTCAACTCCGCTGAGAACATCCACCAGCGGCCACAAGCGAATTTCCGACACGTCCCGGGACACTCTTCCCAGCGGCACTCCCGGCAGTGAAGCAAAAACGATCCGGGCGTCGCGGCCCAGTTCCTGTTCCAGGGCATCGGCCACGCCAGCAAAGTGATCGATATCCTCTCGATTGCCGGTCCCTGCCACCAGCACCACGGGCCGTTTTTCTCCGGACAGGTGCAAACGACGTCGCGCGGCACTTCGGTCGTTGCAATCCAAGGGCAAGTTCCACAACCAGGGCGCCGTTTTCCGCGCCTGCGGCAATCCATCAAAAACCGCCGGTTCCCCGGGCACCAGCACCAGGGAAAATTCCCGGACCTGTCGTTCCAGCCCATCGGCCCAATCCAGGTATTCCGGCGAGAGATCCCGGTGAACAAGAACGCGGTGGCCAGGCCAGTCGGAAACCACGTCGGCCAATTCGCCCCCCAGTCCACGAGGAAACGTATCGACCAACAGCAGTGGATGCTGAGACCACGATTGCTCGGCCGACAAAACCTCGCCAACCATCCTGCGGGTCGACTCGGCGTCCAGGTGTGCCGGAATCCGGGTCAATTGATCGTCACCGCCCAGGATGGTGTGCCAGTCTCCACCGGCAGCAAAAGGCGAGTTGGTCAACAGGTGAACCGAGACAGTGTCTCCGGAGGGGTGCCGTCTCAGTGCCGCGATCAGCGACAGCGTTCGGGCCAGGTGCCCCATGCCGCCGCCTAACGCATAGCACACCCAGCGACCGACCCCTGTAGGAGCGTTGGGCAACTAGCTGCCTCCCATGTCCGTTTCGAAGCCCTCGTCCCCTGCCGACTGCAAGGCGTGCGCATCTCCCTCGGTAAAATCATTCGCGTCGGTCCCCGTCGCCGCAGCGTAGGATTCCGAACCCCAGTATTCAGACCCTTCCGACTCATAGTGGTGATGGTAGAAATACGGGTCATAGTGGTAGTAGCTCGATTCGTCTCCGTCCTCATCAACCGAGTGCTTTCGAGCCTTTCGCGACTCGGGAACCTGTCGCTGACAGGTGATACACCGGTCTCCTTCGTCGGTCATCCGCAGATGTTCTTCACAGACCGGTCGACCGCACTGTCCACACGAAACAGCGGGCACCCGATCGCAATCATGATCAAACAGGAACCCCGACCGCTCGTTGCAGATCCCCTCTTGCCAGGCCATCGCGTACCTACCTTGTCTCTTGTCGTGAACCAAATGAATTCATCACCGCCAGCATCACGCCACCGCGAAGTGGCAAGGACTCGACCCCGCCCATCTCCAGGCACGCCGCGACCAGGCCATCGATGTCCGCTGTTGTCGACGCCACGGTTTTCCCCATGCCGTCGCTGACGGTGGTCGTGTTTTCCGACTTCCGGACCCGGGCCATTCGATCCCCACTGGGATCCTTGACCTCCCAACCATCCACGCGGCGGTTGATCCTGCAGATCAGGTTGTCTTGTCCATCCTCGAGTTTCCAATTGCCATTCTCTCGACGTTGGAACCGGAACCGGACGGTTGCCCCATCGACGGCACGAACCTGCAACCGGTCGTCCCGGATGACGATCCATCCCACGACCATGTCGCCGGCGTCTCGCACAGCCACTCGCCCTTTTTTGGGTGGGGAATAACGAGCCAGTTCCTGTCCCTGGCCGTCCAACAGCCGCGACCCCGCCCCGCCCCGTTCCAGGACAGCAAACGACTCGCCCTGCCCATTCCGAAAATCAATTCGTTCGACCGGTGTCGGAGCGGCAACGACCTCGCCCTTGTCTTTGCCAGCAACAGGTTGTTCGTCGCGAGTCGGTGCTGGAGCGACTCCTTTTGGTTGAACCGGATCTGCAGTGTCCGCACAGCCAACCATCGTCGCGAGTACCACCAGGGCACCCGTCACGATCACCCGACGAGAATTCTGAAAACCATTTCTCATAACAACCGGAACCGAATTTCGTGACGCTCTTTCTTCCATCAACTGGTGCGAGCTTGTGATCACTTGGCCTGGTTCAACACGCGGTAAAGGCTGTGCAGGCTCGCCGCCACCCAGTCGCACCCCTGGTAATCAACAAAAGTCTCTTCGGTGATCCAGTTCTCACCGTGACCCCAGTACTCCTTGGACGTCGAACTGATTGTCAACTTTTCGCCGTCAACCTCCACCGACTTCAACTCGACCCAGGACGGCAATCGCACCGCCCCCTCGACCTCAGCAGCCGCCTCGGCCAGCCGGGGGTACCGTTTCGACTTGCACTTGAGTGACACCGTCAGCCGGCTTTTTCCTTTTGTCTTGTGCTTGTGCTTGATCTTGCCACTGGCACTGCGTGCCGTGCGATTTCGTTCCTGATGTTTTTCGAAAAAGTTGATCGTGAATCGGGTCCCATCCAGCAACTGGCCCGAGAGATCACACCAGTCATCCTCGAAATAGTCGACGTTCCAGTACGAGACCTTCCCACTATCGGTCTGTTTCGCGGCAGCGGTGTGAGGCGACAAGTCCAGTCGGACCGACACGGTTGCGTCGCTGGCCATATCGGCCGAGACCATCCTGAGAATTTCTCGGGCGGTTGTGTACTGGCGATTCTCGATGTCCAGTCCCGCGTATTCCACCTTCAAACGTTTCCCCTTGACCCACATGACCC
>PBOU01000118.1 GCA_002724415.1 Planctomycetaceae bacterium | reverse complement strand
GATGACCTGGTCGGTGTGGTCATGCCAGCCTTTCGCCTTATCGATGCCGGCGATGATGGACTGACCCAGTCCCAGCGGAATGCTCTCAGGTTCCTGTCCGAGGCCTGCTCCGCCACGAAGCTCGAAGTGGGGCACAACTGGTGGAATCCCTGGCACTGGTGCCGACGCTGGTTGGGGAATGGGGCGAGTTGATTGGCAATGGTGAGATGGTGGCTGGTGACAACAGCGGGGATTCGATTTCTTCGGTTTGCTGGCGTCCACATTTGCTGTTGAATTCGGAATCACTCAAACACAAGCAAACAAAGAAAGCACGGTGAGACGTTGGTAGGAAAGAGCTTGATCCAATCCCTGCTCGATGGCTCCCTGGACATCGTCGGTGATGTGCATGGGGAGATCGGTGGGCTGCTGAGCCTGCTCGAGGTGCTCGGGTACGACCGGGATGGCAATCATCCCGACGGACGTCGGCTCGTGTTTGTCGGCGACCTGACCGATCGCGGGCCCGACAGTCCGGGGGTCGTGCGGCTCGTGTCCGGGTTGGTCGAAGCCGGGCGGGCGCAGTGCGTCCTGGGCAATCATGAACTGAACCTGTTGCTCGATCACGACAAGCCCGAGAACGGGTGGTTCAAGGATGATCCAGCGCGTGGCAACGGTGCCGANNNGGCNGCCGACCAGGACACNCGGGANTTNGTTCTCGANTTNTTCGGGTCNCTGCCAATCGGTCTCGANCGCGATGACTTGCGGGTNNTNCACGCNTGCTGGGATGACGCGGCGATCGCCGTGGTNCGTGAGNCNNNNGANGNGANNGCNCTGTGCGAGNCNCACGAGGCNCGNATNGATGCCGAGTTGGNTGGNGNGGAATCACTCGACGAGGTCGACACCAACCTGGCTCACCAGAACCNCAACCCGGTACGCATGACCACGTCNGGACCGGAGGAACGNGCGCCGGAAAGACACTTTGCCGGGGGCAAGTGGCGGGAGGAGCAGCGGGTGCGGTGGTGGGACGGGCTGGCCGCCGAACCGGTGTGCGTCTTCGGACACTACTCGATGCCGGTCGATCAGCCCCACGATTTTGGCGGTGCCATCTGCGTGGATTACGGCGTGGGGCGACGCGCGAAGGAACGAGTCGAAGTCGGGGACAACGGGCCGTTTGTGACCACCCGGCTGGCGGCCCTGAGGTGGCCGGAACGGGAGATGGTTTTTGACTCCGCCGGACNGGCACCGGGTGACCGGTAACGATTCAGACTCCGTCGACCCAGTCGGCCAGGAACTCGAACGTCTCGTCGATTTCCGAGACACTGTCGGCGATCGTGTCGCCGCCACCGCCGCCGCGAACCGTGTCGATTCCACTGCCTGCGTCGACCGTGTCGTCGTCCTTTGACGAGGACGTGGCGTCCTTGCCGTCGTCGCCTACCGCCACGTCGTTGTCCTCTCCGCCCCACAGCACATCACTTCCGTCTCCCCCGACCAGCGAGTCATTGCCGGCTCGGCCGTACAGGACATCGTCACCATCCTGGCCCGACAGGGCATCCGACTGGGTGCCACCATCAAGCAGGTCGTCGCCCAATCCGCCGACAAGCGTGTCGTCGCCACGGAAGCCCTGCAGCGTGTCGTTCCCGGGGCCTCCGGACACCGTGTCATTTCCGGATTGGCCGACGAGCAGGTCATCGGCGGTGCCTCCGATGAGCTTGTCGTCACCGCCACTGCCAATCAGCGTGGTGTTGCCGGAAAACCTGCTGGCATCAAATGTATTCGCTCCGTTGCCTCCCTTGAGATACGCGGTCTCGATGCTCGAGAGCACGTTGGTTCCCAGCCCACCGGTCATCGCGGAATCTGACAGCAACAGGTCCACGTTGTCTTTTTCGTACAACTGATCTGTCCCGGCTCCGCCGGACATCGTGTCGTTGCCACTTTCGCCCCGCAGCCAGTCGTCTCCCGGTCCACCCTCGAGGATGTCGCCTCCGATTCCGCCACTGAGCTTGTCGTTGCCGGGACCGCCGACCAGGGAATCCTGGTTGCCACCNTGGCCACGCAGCACGTCGTTGCCGTCACCGCCCTGGATCACGTCACGGCCGGATCCGCCGAACATCCGGTCGGCACCCGGGCCACCTTTCAGCGTGTCATTGCCGCCCGAGCCGTTGAGGAACAACCGGCCGCTGAACGCCGTTCCATCNATGTTGTTGGCGCTGCTGCCACCGAACAACTGGGCCAACTGGATCTCGATCAACGTGTCGTCGCCCAAGCCTGACAGGGAACTGTCGGTGACCGTGAAACTGACGTCGGCCGATTCGGACAGGTGGTCGAAACCGGCACCGCCATCGATGACGTCATCACCGGGACCACCACTGAGAGTGTCGAGGCCGGAACCTTGTCCGCGAAGAATGTCGTTGCCTTGGCCACCGACCAGGAAATCGCTGCCACTCCCACCATTGAGGGTGTCGTTGGCCGTGCCACCGGTCAGCATGTCATCGCCACCGCTTCCGTTGATCTTGTTGTTGACCTGGCTGCCAATGATCGTGTCGTTGCCTGAACCGGCATTGATGGTGACGGAACCCAGCACGGCATACCCGTTTGCGGGCGAGATGCCGGACAGGTCGATCGCATCGGCNCCAGCACTGCCATTGACCAGGATGGACTGTACGTCGAGGGCTGCGATCACCGGGAATGTGGGGTCAGGATTTCCGTTGATTTGAAGTGCCAACCGTCCGTCGACAGTCGTGATCGACGATGAGCCACTCGCATCAAGCGTCAGTTCGAACGCCCCGGTTGAGTGATTGAACGCGATCGAGTGTTCGTCATCGAGAATCGTCCCGATTCCGGTGCCGTCGACAATCGTCGCTGCCGTGGCATTGGACAGCACGACCTGGAATGCCTCGGGGCCTTCCATCTGGGTGTCGCCGTTGATGGCGACACTGACCGTGCCGGACAGGCTTCCTGCCGGGATTGTCAGGACGCCGCCGGTCGAGACAAAATCCGCGTTTGCCGTGGCGGCCTCGCTGCCGGCAACCGGCGTCCCGATCTCGGCGATCACGAAATCCACGTCGACGTCAACGAAGCTCTCCTCGGTCAGTGTGGCCGTGAAGATCATGGTCGTCGTGCCGGAATCGCCCTCGATGAGACTGACGTCGTTGATCGACAATCCGGGAGTCTCGGTCATCATGAAGGGTGACAGGCTGCTGGTGAGGCCGGTCACGACGTTGTTGGTGGTGTCGATGGAGGTGGTCCGATCGACCCATTCCCCGTCTTCCTCGTGGAACAGTCTGACATTCTCTTCGGAGTCAAAGTCACCTTCCTCGTAGGCCAGGTTGATCTCGACACCTTCGGATTGTTGGAACGAGGCGGTTGTCGTGATGTCGTAGACCACGTGAGTCTTGCTGCGTAGAGTCTGGGGGACGTCCAGGTCACCCTCGATGACAACCACCTGCGATTCCCCGGCGGTCGACACCGTGCCCATTTTCAGGCTGACACCGTTGCCCAGGGCCACGTCGATGTCCCGTCCGACCGATGTGGGCCGTGCCTGTTCTTCCACGAACCTTGCATCGATATGAGCCAGGTTGACGGCCCGTAGCAGTGGTTTGAATTCGTCGGCTCCCAGTTCCGGGCGGACACACTGGGCACCACCGGGACGGCTGTTGGCCACTGTGTTGCAGCGGACGTCGAACGCGTCGATCGTGTCCAGCACGACGTTGGCCGCCTCGAAGCGACGCGTATTGGTGAGGTGATCGCCAAGTGGCAACGCGAGGATTTCGCGGACGAGGCTTTCGCCCATCGATCTCCAGTCGGAATTCCCGTCCATCTGGCCGGATTCGAAACTCTCGAGACGATTGTCGACCACCTGGACTCGTTCGGGAACATCCTGTCCCCGGCCAATCACGCGGTAGGTGATGTCCTTGTCGATTGGCCCGAGGCCGGCCGTGGTTTCGAGTTGGACGGTGTACTCACCACTGGGCAAGTCGGCCGGGATCGTGGCAGCGACAGTCGAGCCATCCTGGCTGGCGGTGCCGTCGATTCGGACGATGCCATCGGAAAGTTGCCAGAGATCGTTGGTGCCAGTGTGTTCGTTGGTTGGAGCAGCCCAGGCGGGACTGTCGACCGGCTTGAGTGCCAGCCCGATGACACCGTTGGCCTGGCCGAGGATCGCGACAGTCAGCGCGGCTTCCTGCCCAAAATTCGTGGACGATTGGCCCTCGATTTGCGACAGGCCGGCATTGAGATCGACCGTTTCGGTGGTGAGCATGGTGCCGTCGACCCAGACTTCCAGGTCTCCGGTTGCCTGGCCGTCCGCGACTTGCAGCGTGACGGTGTAGCTGCCATCGAGGTTGTTTGTGAAGCTCCCCGAGCCGCTCAAACCGTCACCAAATCCCACGGCCAGGTCGTCAGAATCGAGTGACGGTCCATAGATCGTTCCGTCCGGGTTGGTGGGTGTGACGGTGACGACAATCGTGTCGTTTCCGGGCATCTCGATGTCGATACCGCTCAGCAGCGGATCGACTTCCTCGTAAATATAAATCGAGCGAGTGATTTCGCGGCTGAAGGGTTCACACAGATCGCTGCAGCCATCAGCCCGGATCACGAAAGTGTAGGGGCCGGGAATGTCCGTGCCGTCAAACGTTCCGGTCCACTGGCCAGAGACGGTTGATTCACTGTGATTGTAGGCGAGTGGAATCGGATCGAGTTCCATGACCATGTCGTCGATTGAACCGTGAGCCTGTTCGAAGGCCATGATCATTCGCTGGGTGTCGCTGAGTGGTTCGCCGTTGGATGTGGTGGGAATCGCGTCCAACTGTGCCTGGGAGATCATTCCGCCGGCGAGAATCGAATTGAGGTTGGCGATTGGCACGATCGGCAACAGGGAGACATCCGAGAATCCCAGCGGGACACGGTCGTCGCCGGTGAGAGTGACGGTGAAGGGGACCGGGTCGCCTGGAACGAAGTAGTCCTGTCCGCCGGATGGTTCGTCGACGTCGACGTCCATTCGCAGCGTCGACTGGGTGATTGCCGAGACGCTGTAGTCGACGCTCCTGGCGCCGTCGTTGTCGACGACGACGGTCCAACTGCCCACGTGGTCGTCTTCGCCGCCGGTCGAGAGTGGCAGGTGGACCTCGAGCAACTGGTAGGTGTCGGCTTCGGTCAGCGAGACGAGATTGCCGAACGAGGCCGCGTTGCTGCTGTCGATCACCAGCCCCGAGGGTGCACGGACCGCGATGTTGACATCCTCGGTTGTTTCACTGTGCCAGGTCAGCACGAAGGTCACCCGCGAATCCTGCGAGTTGACGGGGACGTCGGTGGCTTCGACCTCGTCCCCGGCAGCAACGGTGCCGGTGGGATCGATGATGACCTCCGAGTCGATCGCTCCGGCGACGGCATTGACGAAGAACTTGTCCAGGTCGAGTGCGCTGCCGGTGACGTGATAGAAGCCCTCGTCCCCGACATTGGACAGGTCCTCGAGCAGGTCGATGTCGATTCCGGCGACCCCACCCTCGCCCTCGGTGCCAAAGCCGACCGAGTAGATTCGGATTCCCGCGTCGGTGAAGCTGTCCAGATCGGCCGGGTCGCCATCGTCTGTCGAGAGGTCTCGTGGATCTTCGGGCAGTCCCGGCGAGTGGTCGGTGGGCACGCCATCGGAGAAGAGTACGAGGACTTTCTGGCGGTCGTTGTCGCCACCGGCGGTCAGCAGGTCGTACGCTTCCAGCAGGGCGTCGGTCATGTTTGTCAGGCCGTCGGCCACCAGCCCGTCCACGGCGGTGGTGGCTGCTGCCTGGTTTGCGGTCGTGTAGTCCACCAGGTCGTCCGACAAATCACCAAAGACGATCTCGGCATCGGAATCGAACGCGACCTCGGCAATCCGGTCCCCCGCGTCACGTCGCATCAGGTCCAGGAACAGGCCTGCCGAATCCTGCAGGACCTGGAGCTTGGTGTGCACTCCGTTTGAAACCGTCACATCAGCACCCATGCTGCCGCTGCGGTCCATGACGAGCACCACGTCGGCCTCGCGCGCCATCTGGAGAAAGGCAATGTTGGTCTCGTTGTTCTCCAGCACATCACCGTGGGCAATGACAGTATCGTTGCTGTCGACCCGGACGAGCAGGAAGACGTCGTTGGCGATGAGGTCTTCGAAGTCGGCCGAGGCACCCAGCAGGTCGGTGACGTCCGAAGCGGTGATCTGGAGGGTTGTCGAAACCGCCTGGGTGTCACCGGGGTTGAGGACACCAATGGCGTCGTTGGCGCTGGTGTAAAGAATCACGTCGCCACCGAGTTCGAAGTCGGTGGAGAGTCGGATCTCGTACTGCACGGCCGATTCGCTGACGTCGTCTCCGACGTTTTCGACGGTGAATTCCACGTCGAGATCTTCGCCGAGACCTCCGATCGTGACCTTGTCGTTGCTGTAGGCGACCAGGTCGGCCAGGTCGGGGTGAGGCTGTCCGACGACCGAAAAATCCTGGGGTCCGTCCTGGATGTCGAATCCGGCGACCTGCAGTGTCCAGTGCCCGGCTGTCAGGTTGACGTTGTCGATGTCCACGACTTCCACGTTGTTGATGTGGTCACGACCCCTGGTGGCCACCCAGGCTCCCGCGCCGGTCATGGCATTGGCTGGGACATAATCGTTGGAGGTCGACGGCGTGGTGGTCAGGGTGATCGAGGTGTTGTCGACGGCGTTGGCGATGCCAGCCTCGTCCCGGAACGGCAGGTCGACGAGTACCTGTGTTCCCGGTGTCTGGTTTGCCGTTGGAATGATGTTGCCGGCCGCGTCGCGGATGGTGTGGCCCAACTGCCAGGGATAATGGGCTGTGCCGTTGGGGTCGATCAGGACCAGGTCGAGGTCATTCACCAGGGCCGCTCCGGCGAGGGGGTTTTGTAGGGCGGCGGCCACGTCGTCCCATGCCAGTGTCACGCGAACGTCTTCGCCGGCGGTGATCATGTCGGCATCGACGGCAAACTCGTATTCGACAACATCCAGGTGCTGCAGGTTGTCCTGGATGATCCGGTTGGGTACCGGCACGCCGTGTTCGTCTCGCGCGTCGAGGACGATGTCGATGGCGACTCCAGCGTCCACAAGTCCCCAGCCGGTGGCGTAGTCCGGACCGGCCGTGGCCGCCACCGAACCGGCTCCATCAGCAACACCTCCGTTGTTGGTCGAGTTGGAATCGCTGTCGATGTCGGCGAGAGTTCCGGTACGGACATTGTTGTTGACAATGTCGGTGGAGGACTGGATGGCCAATGCTCGCAGGGTCGAGGGTGCGGGTGCGGCCTGGTCGATGTTTGTTCCGGAGGGATCCAGGTAGGTTGTCTGCCATCCCTCGAGCATCAGGGCGGTGATCCCGGCGACGACCGGCGAGGCCATCGACGTTCCGCCGCAGGGACCGTAACCATTCGTGTTGTTGGCTGCGTAGCAGACTCCGTCTCCGGCGGTACCGGTCGAGAAGATGTTCCAGGCTCCCGGCGCGACGACGTCGGGCTTGATGCGGCCGTCGTGGGTTGGCCCCATGCTGCTGCTGGCCGCCAGGTCGTTTTGAGGGACATCCCAGTTTCCGACCACGACGGCATTCTTCATCTGCTTGGTGAGCGAGAAGAAGCCGACCTGGTTGTTGATCCAAAGGGCGTTGACGCCGTTGTTGCCGGCTGAATACACCTGCGGCCGCCTGGGAACCGAGTCTCCTCCCGAGGTGGCATCGCCCTGGATGGCCTGGTCGACCGTTTGATTCTGGGCGTCGTAGGATCCATCCGGGCTGACAGCGTGGGAATGATTGGCGAGATCCATGGAGTTGGTGTTGATGGCCGTCGAGAGGTTGCCGAGGTTGATCAGGTCCCCGGAATCGATGATACCGGCGTTGGGTGCCATTCCCCGCCATTGAAACGCGGTCCCTCCGTTGGCTGCGCTTTGCGATCCGTTGCCGGCCAAAATTCCCGCGACGTGAGTTCCGTGGGTGCCGGCTGAGGAGGCACTGATGGCGGCCACTTCGTTGATATCCGGGTGTGTGCCGTCGACCCCGCTGTCGTCGACACCCGCGATGATGCCGTTGCCGGTCAGGCCCGCGTAGATGATTGTCCCGGTGGCGGCAACGATCGTGGCATTCTGAACCGTGTCGACATTGACAGCCGGGCGTGTTGTGCTGTTCTCATCGAATTGAGGTGCGGGTGCGGCCCCAATCCACTCGACGTCATCGTGGCTTGCCAGGTCGACCAGTTGTGCCGGGCTGGCGGTGACGACCCACGCGTGGTCCGACATGGGCGTTCTGGCCACTCCCTCGGAGTCGAGGATGGCGGTGATGTCGTCGACATGGCCGTCGGAGAATCGGACGACGACATCCAGTGTGCCGTCCGCGTTGCGGGCGTAATTGGCGTGGTTGCCGTCCTGGTCAATGAAGCCGAAGCGGGCGTAATTGCCCACCAGCAGGTCCGGGTCGATCTTGTCCTCCGGTTCCAGCGGGGTGATCCAGTTGACCAGCCCGTCGATTTCCTGGGCCTCGAGGTCCAGTTCCGGCGAGACCCAGCTCATGACGTGCCGTCCGGGCAGGTAGCTCTGGCGAAAGATCCCGTTGTGTTCGAGATCCTTGACCTCAAAACAATCGGGTGTTTTGCTGAACGAGATGATGGCGTGTTGTCCGTTGATTGGTGACGCGGCCAGGTCGGCAAGAAAATCGTCCTGGAGTTCCTGGCTCGGCCAGAGGTCTCCGCTGAGAAGGCTGATCTTCTCGGTCTGAAACACGGCATCAGTGTTGTCATTGAAGGGGACGGTTACCGTGATCGTGCCAATCGCGCTGTGAGCGGGGTCGCCACCGTCGTCCACGGCGATTCTCCAGCCCGGTCCCCGGGCCAGGTCATCGGTCGTCACGTCATAGGTCAGGGACAACGGGGAGGTGCCAGTGGCCTGGGCGTAGGCTTCGGTGGGGTCAGCCAGGGCAGGTCGACGTCGACCGGTCAACGTGGCATTGAGGTCGGTGGTGTCACCCTGCCAACTCACCTCGATCTCGACCGGCCCCGCCGTTGTGACATTGAACAGTTCGAACGGCACCTCGAAAGACTCGTCAATTTCGAACGTCCAGGTTGTGGACTGGGTGGTGACCTGGTCGGTGGGAAGTGCACCGAGATCACGACGGGTGCCGTCGGGATCGACCCCGTGCGATGGATGACCGATGTCGATCAGCGGCGAGGAACTCGAGAGCGAAAAATCACCGGCCGAGGGGCTGTTGAATTGTGGATTGACCGACACGTTGCCACGGCTGCCGGTCAGGTCGGGGTAACCGAGGTAGTTCTTTCGGTTTCCGAACACGTCGTTGGATTCGATGGTTGGCACCGGTGTGGCGGTGCCGGCCACGACGTGAATTCCTGCCTCGCGGTAACCGACGATCACGTTGTTGACGATTGTCGGGTCGGTGGCCTTGTTGCCGATGTAGATGCCCTGCCTGTCATCGCGACCGTCCAAGGTGTTGTTGACGATCGATGGACGAGCCGGTGAGCCGACAAATACGCCGTACATCGCTTCGGAAATCACGTTCCGCTCGAGAACAGCGGTGTTGGTGCTGTTGCCGGAAAAAACCACGCCGCGTGATCGGGTGTGGGACGGATCGTCCGTCTGGATGGTGAACCCCGAGAATCCAGCCAATTCGACGTCGTCGAACAGCACGACACCGTCTGAGTGTGGTCGTCCAACCAGGGTGGTGACATCGGCCCCGGCACCGATGACCGTCACCCCGGTTTTCATGGCGATGTTCTCGGTGTAACGACCTGCGGCAACCTCGACCTGGTCTCCACTGGTTGCCAGGTCCAGTCCTTCCTGGATAGTCGGAAAGGCGAACTCCGCGGATCCATCGGCGCTGGATCCATCGGCTGCCGCATCGACGTAGATCGCCGAGAGCAATGTTCGGTCTTCGAGTTGCTCGACTTGACGGTGCCGGCCGACTCGAGCCGGTCTTTGGCGAGTTGATCGGAATGAATGGGGACGTGAAAGGGAGGGGATGAACCGGGTCAGCCAGGGCCGCATCAACATCGAGTCACCGAAAAATGAGGACTTTCAAAATATGTGAGCGGCCTAATGTAGCGGCCCTGTCCCAATGGTCAACAAACCGGACTTTCGACGGCAAAGCCATGGGAACGTCGTGGTTTTTTGGTCGAAGCGATTGGGTCGATCTGGCTGGTCAACCGTGGGAGTGTCCAATAACCAATGGCATCAGCTACGATGCTTGGCATCTCGAATTCATGGAGCATCTGATGAGTCGACTTGTTCGCCTGTTGTCTGTCGTGTCCCTGGTTGTCCTGCTGATCGGCTCGGCCCAGGCCGCTCACCGGATTGCCCTGCAGGGCAATGGCAAGCTGGCCATCGTGGAGACGAACGGCCAGATCAAGTGGCAGATGAAATGGGGTGGAATTCACGACATCCACGTGTTGAAGAACGGGCACATCATGGTCCAGCAGGGCAGCCGCAAGGTTGTCGAGATCGACCCCAAGACCAAGAAGGTGGTCTGGTCCTATGACTCGGGCACCGCCAACGGCAACGCGGGAAAGCGGATCGAGGTGCACGCGTTCCAGCCGCTGGCCAATGGTCGCATCATGATTGCCGAGTCGGGGGCACGGCGGATCATCGAGATCAATCGCGAGGGAGAGATCCTGCACTCCGTCAAGCTGCACGTCCACAAGCCTCACCCACACCGCGACACCCGGTTGGTCCGCAAGATCCCAGGCGGCAACTACCTGGTCTGCCACGAGGGTGACGGGGCGGTTCGCGAGTACGACGGCAAGTCGGGCAAGGTGGTCTGGGAATACGACGTGCCGCTGTTCGGCAAGCCTCGCCGTGGTGGACACGGACCCGAGGCGTGGGGCAACCAGTGCTTTGGAGCCGTGCGGCTGAAGAACGGCAACACGTTGATTGCCACGGGCAACGGCCACAGTGTCCTGGAAGTGACGCCTGGCAAGAAGGTCGCCTGGAAGCTCGAACAGAAAGACCTGCCCGGCATCACGCTGGCCTGGGTCACGACGCTCGAGGTGCTGCCCAACGGTCACTACGTGATCGGCAACTGCCACGCGGGGCCAAAGAACCCGCTGGTGATCGAGATCGATCCGAAGACGAAAAAGGTTGTCTGGACGCTGGACCGTTTTGCCGATTTCGGCAACTCGGTTCCCAACTCGCAACTACTTGACGTCAAGAACGTGATCCGCTGAGACGCCTTGCGGACCCCGGCTCTCAACGTCGTGAGCGGCGCGAGCGGCGGGGCGCATCGACGTAGTTGATGAATCCGATCATCATCTCTTCCCACGTCTGGTCACCCCAGCGGACGGGGTTGTCGGGATCGGGGTTGGCCGGGTTGTCGGTGGAATTGTCGAAGTGAGCCACGCACTCGACCCTCGTGCCGGCCGGGACACGGAACGGCTTGGCGAACCGGTAGCGATGTTGCCAGTTGAAGTCGTACCCGGGCACGCTGAGCAGGATCTCCTTTTTTCCGTCCGGGTAATGCGCCCTGTAGAGGAAGTCCTTTCCCCGGAGGTGCATGTGAGGCATCAGCGAGATCAGTTCGGCATCGCGTGAGAATGTGGTGCTGGAGACCACCTGGTGATTTGCCGCACCGGCGGGGATCTTGAACCGGAAGTTGATCGCCGCCTTGCCCCGGACGTGACGCCTGGGAGGCTCCTTGCAGAAGACCAGTCCGACCTCGGATCGGTCGGTTTCGACCTTTCCGGTTGGCGTGTAGTGGAGTTGCCAGACCAGTTCGGACCCGGCGGGAATTCGCTTGCCAGTCCCCACCGGCCAGATTTCCGGGTCCTCACCCGGGGCGGTTCCCACGATCGACTGCAGTCCGCGGGTTTTGCGGGAACCCGGTTGGCGGTAGTAGACGATGATGTGGTGAACCACCGAGCGGTTTCCCGGTCGGGCCTCGGCGGCCTGGACCCACATGTCTTTCTTGAAATTCGTCGGGGTGACGAAGTACTGGTACCGCACCGTGCCCTTGGCCTTGACGGTGTACTCGCGGGGCATCTTGAAGATCGCATCGGGTTTTTCGATGACCCAGCCGTCCCCGTATTCCTTTTTTGGTGGCAGGTCGCACGTCTCGCCCATCGGCATGCCGTTGTCGATCCAGCCCACCAGCGTGTCGATCTCTTTCTGGGTCAACCTCATGTTGTTGCTGAAGTGTCCGTATCGCGGATCGGCGTGCCAGGGTGGCATCCGTCGCTGGACGACGGCTTCCTTGATCGTGCTGGACCAGTTCCTGGCCAGGTCGTAGTTGACCAGTGAAAAGGGCGCCGCGGTGTTGTCGTGATGGCACTCGGTGCATTTCTTCTGGAGGATCCGGCTGACGTGCCGGGCGTATGTGATCTCGCCCTGTTCTTTCAGCCGTTCCTTGCGCGTGATCAGGCATCCCACAGGTTCGGTGCTGGAGACCGAGACGGGCTTGTTGGCGAGCAGTTCGTCGAGAGCGGCGTTGAGTTCCTGCTTGCGGGATTTCTCGCGTTTGTAGAGATACCCGAAACGGTCGTCGATGCGACCGCGATACCGGATCGTGCGGCGTGAATCGAGCACGAACACCTCGGGTGTTCTCCGGGCTCCGAACAGGTCGGCCACCCGTTGCTCGCTGTCGACGAGCACCGGGAACGTCACCTTGAACTTCTCGACATGCTTGCTGATATCCCCGGTACTGTCCGAGAGATTCGGATTGATGCCGATCACCCGCACTCCCTTGTCGGCGTAGTCCTTCTGCAGGTCCAGCAGCGTGGGGACGTACGCATTGCCGATCGGGCAACGGGTTCCCATGAAGACGGCCACGACAAAGCGGGCATCCTTGAGATCGGCCAGGGCGATCTGCTTGCCGGCGTGATCGGGCAGGATGAAGTTCGCGACGGTCCGGCCGACTCGTGCGGTGGCTTCTTCCGGGCTGTCCTGGCCTGGTTTTTTCGCGGGGTCATCCTTGGCCGAGGTGATTGCAGGCACCAGGGCCAGGAGTGCGACCAGAATGGTGAGACGGATCGAATGGCGAGTGGGTTGTGTCATTGTGCACCGAAAAAGAATGTCATTCCCGCGTCCGGACGACTCAAGTGTGGCCTTTTGATCCAAGCGAATAAACCCCGGTTCTCCAAAGAGGTTCCGGCCACGTTGTGGGAAGAGGTTCCCGGCCAGCGGGGTTTTTTCTACCACGGAACGACCTGTGTGTGTCGTGATGAACACCCGGCGAGTGGGATTGTCCGGGATCGCGTAACCGGTCGTACCAATGGTTCCCTGGGGCCATTTCCGGTGCAACGGCCGCGACGAGGGTGTAACTTGGTGGACTGCTGGTGACACCTGTTTTGGAGAGTTGAATTGCCATGTGTCCACGTCCGCTTGCAGCCTGGTTCGTGCTGATCCCGGTGTTGTCCGCCTCATCGTTTGCGGGGCCACCGGTTGCTGTTTGGAGTCTTGAACGTGATTCTCGCGATTCGTCGGGCAACGGCCTGGATCTCACCGGCCGTGCCGTTCGATTCGGGGACAAGGCGACACGGAGAAACGACCGTTCGACCGCGCGGTTCGACGGCCGCACCAGCCTGCTTCGAGCTTCCGACGACAAGCGTCTCGATCCGGGCACGGGGCCTTTTTCGGTCACGGCCTGGGTGCACACCGAGCAGTCGCTCGATGACGTGCTCGGTGACGTCGTCAGCAAGTTCGATCCCGCTCGCCGAACCGGATTTCAACTTTCGATCAAGAACAACGTTGGCGTGACCAACACGTCGTCCAACTACCGGCACGTGCATTTTGGGATCGACAACGGGCGGGTCGATTCATCCTGGACCGACCATGGTCGGCCGGGCAACAACATGTATGTCTTCAGCCTGCTGGTCCACAAGGGGCAACTCTATGCGGGCACGTGCGAACCGGGGGCCAAGGAAGCCGGCCACGTCTATCTCTTTGATGGCAAGGCCGGCTGGAAGGACCTGGGGACACCGGATCGTTGCAATGCCGTGTCGACGCTGTGCAGTTTCGGTGGCGAGATCTACGCCGGGACAACCAAGTACCGGCTGGCCGGTTCGTCCCTACCCGAGTCGCCCAACCTGGCCAAGGGGGGCCGGGTCTTCAAATACATGGGTGGCAAGAAGTGGAAGAACCTGGGGAAGCTGGGCGATGCGGAGTCGCTGTACGGGTCGGTCGTCTACAAGAACAAGCTCTACTTCTCGGCGTTGTACTCGCCCGGGCTGTTTCGCTACGACGGCGGCACGAAGTGGACCAACTGCGGGACGTTCGAGGGCAAGCGGGTCGAGAGCCTGGCGGTCTACAACGGGGCGATCTACGCCACCGGTTTTGACGAGGCGGGCGTGTACCGTTACGACGGCGATGGCTGGGAGCACCTGGGCATCGTCGGCAAGAACACGCAGACCTACGGGTTTGCCGTGTACCGTGGCGATCTTTATGTCAGCTCGTGGCCAACCGGCAGTGTGTTCCGAATGGAGCAGGCGGGGGGCAAGACGAACTGGGCGTTCGTGGGTCGGCTGGCGATGGAGAAGGAGTCGATGCCATTGGCCGTCTACAACGGGATGATGTACTCGGGCACCCTGCCGTTGGGTGAGGTGTTCCGGTTCGACGGTGGGACGAAATGGACATCGCTGGGCAAGATCGACACGACGCCCAACGTCCGGTACCGGCGGGCCTGGTCGATGGCCGTCTTTCGCGGCCGGCTGTTCGCCGGGGTGTTGCCATCGGGCCGTGTGAAATCGATCGAGGCCGGAAAGAGCGTGACCTCGGATGTCGAATTGCCCTCCGGCTGGGTCCACCTGGCGGCGGTCAAGGGCGGTGACAGGTTGAGGTTGTACATCAATGGAAAGCAGGTCGCCGTCTCGTCACGATTCACGGCGTCGAAGTTCAACCTCTCCAACACGGTGCCCCTGACGGTGGGACGTGGTCAGCACGATCACTTCAATGGCAGTTTGAGTGACGTGCGGATTTATCGGCACGCGTTGAGTGATGCCGAGGTCAGAGAACTCAGCAAGTAGTTGGTTCGGCAAGAGCCTGTTTTTTCGGAGTGGCCTGATGATGCGGCTGGTGGCCCTGTTCGTGTTGTTCCTCACGGTTGGCCGGTCGGTCGCCGACGAGCGTCCCAATATCGTGGTGTTGTTTTCCGACGACGCCGGGTACGCCGATTTTGGTTTTCAGCCGTCGGTGAAATCGGACATGAAACGGCTGACGCCTCATATCGACTCGATTGCCCGTGACGGGGTGCGGCTCTCGTCCGCCTACATGTCCGGAGCGGTCTGTTCGCCGTCGCGAGCCGGCCTGATGACCGGCCGTTACCAGCAGCGGTTCGGCCACGACAACAACATTCCGCCAGGCTACATGAAGTCGGGGCTTCCGCTGAGCGAGACCTTCGGGGCCAAGCGGATGAGAACAGCGGGTTACACCACCGGGCTGGTCGGCAAGTGGCACCTGGGATATCCGGCCGCCTATCACCCGAACAAGCGCGGGTTCGACTGGTTCTACGGGTGCTTGCAGGGGTCGCGGAACTACTTTCCCTACAAGATGAAGCCAACCCCGCACCGCGTGTTGCAGGAGAACGGTCGCGAGACGCCCGAGACGGGTTATGTCACCGATCGGCTGGGTGATGCGGCGTGTCGGTTTATCGGGGACCACCGCGACGAACCGTTTTACCTGTTCGTCTCGTTCACGGCTCCGCACGGTCCGTTGCAGTCCAAGGCGAAGCACCTGGAGGCACTCTCGGGGATCTCGGTCGTCAAGCGCCGCAAGTATGCCGGGCTGGTGGTGTCCCTGGATGAAAATGTCGGCAAGATCCTGGCGTGCCTGGCCAAGAACAAGCTCGATCGTCGCACGCTGGTCATCTTCACCAACGACAACGGTGGCCAGACAAAAACCGGTGCCAACAACCAGCCGTTGCGCGGTCGCAAGGGGCAGTTGTGGGAGGGGGGGATCCGTGTGCCGTGTGCCATGAGGTGGCCGGGCAAGATCGAGGCCGGTTCGGTCATCGACGACCCGGTCAGCTCACTCGATTTTCTGCCCACGTTCCTGGCGGTTGCCGGTGCCGCGACGAAGCCCGAATGGAAGCTGGACGGTGTGAACCTCTTGCCCCGGTTGACTGGCAAAGCCGAGTCCTTGCCCGAGCGGGACCTGCACTGGCGGGGTGGCGGATCGAAGGGACCGATCGCGTTGCGGCATGGGCCGTGGAAGATGGTCCACAATCGTCAATACATGGGGGGACGACCATTGTTGTTCCGCCTGGATACCGACTTGTCGGAGACGAAGGACCTGGCCGAGAAGCACCCGGAACGGTTGGCCGAGATGGTGAAGCGGGCCAGCGTGTGGGAGTCGCAGTTGCGGGAACCGCTATGGGGCAAGGGATCGCCCAGGTAGATCCGGTCCAGTGACCAGGCGGCGCAGGAAAACGGCCGACCCCCCGACGAGCGAGGTGTCGGCCGCTGTTCTTGTTGCGTCGGCTGTCGTCTAGCCGTTGACCGTCGACACGATCCGCTTGACGACGCGGTACGGGTCCATGTTCGACGCCGGACGGCGGTCTTCCAGGTACCCCTTGTAACCGTCGTTGACGGTGCCAACGGGAATCCGGATCGAAGCGCCACGGTCGCTGACACCATAACTGAAGGTGTCGATCGATTGCGTTTCGTGCAGTCCGGTCAGTCGCTGGTCGTTGTCCGAACCGTATTCGCCGATGTGAGAAGCGTGCTCGGCCTTGAACTTCTCGCAGATCGTGGTGATCAGTTCTTCGCCGCCTTCTTCGCGAATGGCGGTGTTGGAGAAGTTGGTGTGGCAGCCGCTGCCGTTCCAGTCACCCTTGATGGGCTTGGGGTGCAGCGAAATCCACACGCCGTAGGCCTCGGCGTTGCGGTGCAGGAGGTAGCGAGACAGCCACAGGTCGTCGGCCGCCTGCTTGGCTCCGATTCCCAGCAACTGGTATTCCCACTGGCCCTTCATCACCTCGGCGTTGATCCCCGAGATGCCCAGTCCGGCGTCGAGGCAACTGTCGAGGTGACTCTCGACGATGTCTCGACCGGCGGCGTTTCCGGTACCGACCGAGCAGTAATAGGGGCCCTGGGGGCCGGGGTAACCGTCTTCAGGGAAACCGAGCGGACGCTCGCCATCCATGATGGTGTACTCTTGCTCGAAACCGAACCAGAAGTCCGGGTCGTCTTCGAAGGTGCCGCGGATGTTCGAGGCGTGGGCCGATCCATCCGGGTTCAACACCTCGCAGAGCACCAGCGAGGCGTCGCGACGGTCGGGATCGGGGACGATACGGACCGGCTTCAGCAGGCAGTCCGACGAGTGCCCCTCGGCCTGCTCGGTCGAGCTGCCGTCAAAGGCCCACTCGGGGCAATCCGACGGTGAGTCGGGTTCGCTGCCGACGATCTTTGTCTTGCTCCGGAGCGAAGGCTCGGGTGTGTAACCGTCCAGCCAGATGTATTCCAACTTGTAACTCATGCGGTTCTCTCTTCCTACGAGTCTCTTACGGATCTCACCGTGGACCCGGAGACGGTCCCCGAATCTGATGTGTCAATTTTCCTGCCGCCTTCTCCGCGGCACATCCTGGTGCCGATCCGTGGCGACGAAGCAACGTGCTTCACGATTGGGCAGGCCCAATCCGAATCTGCCGATCCATCGGGCAGATCGCGGAGAACCAGGCGGCGATTCCGCCGGGTGTCTCGACTCTTTCCAGTAACCGCAAACCGTGTTCCAACCCAAGTGATTCGGGTCGGTTCCCGATCGATTCCTCGAAAAGATCAACGGAGAATAAACACCGTCTGGTGTGATTTCCACCGAAGCGGCTTTTGATTTGGCGATCGCCCGGTGCGGGGACACGTGACCGGTTCGTTTGGAGACGGATATACTCGGCGGTTGCCGTTTTCTGTTCAATTGGAATGTGCCAGGCCCATGTCCGTACGATTTGCTGCAGTTCGATTTGCCAGGAGGTCGCTGCTGGCCTTGTTGATCGTGGTTCCGGCCGGCTCCCTTGGTGCGGCCGATCCGCCTTCTCTCCCCAGGTGGCCACCCCGGTTGTGGCTCAACAGCGATTGTGGCACGCCGGTGTTTTACCGTTTCGATGCCCCGATGACGGCTGATCAATTGTGTCGGGTTGTCGACGATCTGCCGGGAACGGCCGTCGATGCATTTTTGCCCTGTCCCCAGTTCAGCGACGAGCAGTTCTGGTACCCGCTGGAGTCGGCTGAACCCTACGACGGCCGCCAGGTTCCCGACGGGAAGTTTGAGGACAAGTATTTCAAGCGAGTGGCGGGGAATGTCCGGTCACTGGTTTCCAGGAAGCTCGATCCGATGATCGCCTGGCAGCAGCGGGCACGGCGACACGGGATGTACTTCATTCCCACGCTGAGGATGAACGATGTCCACAAGGACTACGTCGATCGCTGGCCGTCGTTGCGGAGCACCTGGGAGAAGCAGCGTCGACGGTTGTTGATTGGCAAGCAAGTGCCCGGGTGGTACACGCATCCCTTTGATTACTCCTGGGCAATGGACTACGCGCACAAGGAGGTGCGTGATCGGAAGTTGACGATCATTTCCGAGTTGTGTGGAAAATACGATGTCGACGGTTTCGAACTCGATTTCCTGCGTAGCGGCCTTTTCTTTCGCAAGGGGCACGAACGCGAGGGCAGCAAGTTGATGACCGAACTGGTGGAGCGGATTCACCAGTTGCTGGGCGATCTTGGTCGCAAACGCAAAAAGACGCTGCGGTTGGTTGTCCGGGTCCCCACCAGCGTTGCGCAGTGCCTGGAGCAGGGCCTGGACGTGCCGACCTGGATTCGTCGCGGACTGGTCGACATGGTGGTGCCGATGGATGGCGGTTACCTGGACATGACGGCCCCGGTTGAAGAGTTCGTGAAGTTGGCCGGGGGAACCCGGTGCAAGGTGGCCGGGGGGCTGGAGTACTACATTCGTGGCTACCTGAAGCCGAAGCAGCAGGGGATCACGCAGGCATCACTCGAGCGACTGCGAGCCGGTGCTGCTTCGTTCTGGGATCGGGGCGTCGATGCGATTTACCTGTTCAACTACGACTGCCATGGTCCGTTTCCGTTCCGCGGTCAGAAGCGGCAGGCGCTCAACGAGATCCATGATCCAGCGAAACTGGCCGGAACCGATCAGCATTATTTTGTCACGCGCGAGATGAGTCAAAAAACTCCGGTCGGGACCGGATACAAGCAATTGCCAGCCGAGTTGAAACAAGACGGCACCGTGTCGCGATTCACGTGGCACGTGGGTGACACCGTGCCATCGAAACCCACTCCCAGCGATTCTCGCTCGACCCGGCTGATCGTCCGGACCACGTTGTCGCCAAAGGTGGCCGCGTCGTTGAAATTCCTCGTCAACGGAAAACGTCTCGAACCGACCACGCGAGTCGGCGGGGTCTACCTGTTTGATCAGCCGCCGATACGTCGAGGCGCGTGCCGACTGGAGGTCGGATTCGATCCTCCCAGGAACGTGACGGTGCGGATCGAAGAGATCGAATTCCTGGTGCAACGCAACTTGCCGGACCTCAAGTCGTAGCGTTGTTTCTCGCGGCCGTTCTCGCGGGTGGACAGGTGTCTCGCTCGTGTCGAATCGACGATGACGCTCTGGTAGTCTTTGATCAAAGAACACCCAGGCCCCAGCGAAGGATCTCGCGCAGATGACCATCACCCGCATTCGGATCGTTGCTCTTTTGCCCGCGGTGCTTTCACTCGTGGCGATCCTGGTTGGCAGCCAGGCCCTGCTGTGGGCCGCCAAGCCATTGTCGGCCAGCCAGGCTCGATTGAAGGTCACCGGGGCACGTCACAACCGGCCGGACGACTACAAGGGCATCGGAGATTTCATCGGCTGGCCGGGAGGCATCGATCGTCTCCCCAACGGGGACCTGCTGGTTACACATTCGTCGGGATACTGGCATTCTTCGTTTGCCATGCCACGTCAGATCGAGCCGGAGTTGGCCAAGCGGTGGCGGGCCGAGGGCTGGCCATTGGATTTTGCGGCGCCAACGGGGGGCCGCACGATGGGCTGTCGATCGACCGACGGTGGCCGGACCTGGTCGAAACCCTTCACGATCCTGGATCATCGTCTTGACGACGGGGCGCACGCGGTGATGACGTTGCCTGGTGGTCGGATTATCTGCCTGGTCGGCGTGCAGGCGTCATGGTACGGGTACACGCATGCTCCCACGGCGTTCGCCAAGGACATCGACGGCCTGAACACCAAGCAGTTTGTGATCCACTCCGACGACAACGGAAAGACCTGGTCGAAACCGCGCGGACTGAAGAGTCCCGGTGATTTTTACGAACGCGGGCATGGAGGCCGGCCCGTGTTGCTCTCGGATGGCAGCATCCTCTGGGCAACTTATTACCAGGTCCGTGGTCGCAAGTTTCTCAGTGGAGCCATTCGCCGATCGACCGACAATGGCCTGACCTGGCCGGTCATCTCGCGGATTGTCCGTAAGGACAACGCGATCGACGAGCCGGCGATTGCCGAGCTGAAGGATGGACGCCTGGTTTTGGTGACCCGGCCCGACGGGGCCATCTTCCACTCGGCTGACAAGGGACGCACCTGGAAGGATTCGGGAAGCCGCGTGATCTCCGGGGGAGGAAAGTTCAAGGCGCCGCAGTTGGCCGTCCTGGCCGATGGCACCCTGGTGGCATTTGCCACGTGGCGCAACCTGAGGGCATGGATCAGTCGTGATGGCGGGATGACCTGGACGAAGGATCTGCCGTTGGACATTGGCAGTTATGGTTACCCGGGTTCCTACATTCTCGAAAAGGATGGCTCGATCCTCTTCCCGTATTGCGCCAGCGGGAGGGCGCCCAATGCGGTCTACCTGCTGCGATTTCGTGTCAACGCGGCCCGGGATGGTGTCGAGTTGTTGCCGGTGGTCCGCTAGTGACGCTCGGGTGTGGCCGCGCCGTCGAACAGCAATTTTTCTAGGTGATGGGCGATCAGGCCGTGGGCCAGTGACGTGGGGTGGCAGTCGTCGTGGATCAGCTCGACGTTGAAGAACCGCTGGCGGTGATGCTGAAAGTCGTCGAAGACCTTGCGGAGATCGATCAGGTCGGTCTGCTGGTCGGCCGCCACCTCCCGGATCACCCGGTTGATGCTCAACCGTGAGCCGAGGTTGCCGATCATGGCCTCGCGTGACCGTGCGTAGGCCTCCTCGGCTTCCTGGGGACGATCGAGCGATTCCAGCAGGACGGCCTCGAGGTAATGCGGGACCGGTGGGAGCGGGTCCAGTTCGATGGCCTGCCGGATTGTCTGGAGGGCCCCGGCCGGTTGATCCCGGTCCTGCAGCTTGAGCGTTTCGGTGACCAGGCGGGTCATGGTTTCCAGGTGCCTTGGTTGGCCGGCGAGTGGTTGCCTTTGTTTCCAGGCCGGGGCCAGCCTGTACTGGAACGGCATTGTCATCAGGACGACCCGGACGTTCTTGCGTTTGGCGGCGGTGATGATCGTCACCAGGTTGTCCCGGAAGCGGTCGAGATAGCGTTGCCGGGTCGCAGGCCACGTGGTGACATCGTAGCGCGTTGGGGTCAGCGGGTTTTCGACTGCGTGTCGTGCCCCCCGCAGTGCATGGTGTTCGACGAACCCGTCGTCGTGAACGATCCGCCGGGGGGCCGCCTGCCGGCGGCCGTCGTGCAGCAGGTGGTGCAGTCCGGAGATGACGGCGGCCAGGGCCCGGCTGTGGGCCAGGGTTGCCAGGATGGTCCGGCCGGTTCCATTGATCGCCACATCCGCCGGATCGCTTTTGTCCGTGGAATTGGCAGGCCGCCCCGGACGCCAATGGAACCACTCGTTGTTTCCGGCCAGGATGACCAGCGTGGCGGGGTCGTAGTGTTCGAGGATGGTGTTGGCGATGGGCACGAGGTCATTGCTGGTGGCCCCGACCCGTGCGGCGTTCAGCACACGGTGTTCGGGGTTGATGGTGGGACGGTCGGCCCGGGCTGCGAAGTTCTTCTCGAAGCGGTACGGGTACCCGAAGGCGGCCGAACCGCCCAGGACGAAGGTGCGCTCTCCGGGTGGACCCGGACAGGTCCGTGGAGTCAACCGCTGGTGCTCGATCCACGGTCCAGCTCCCTCGATCACCGTTTGTCCGACTCGATAGGGTTCGGTCGGTTCTGAGTTTTCGCTGGCGCTGCGGATCCACAGCTCGGGGTTGTCCGTCGCTGCGGCGTCGTCGGTTGGCACCGACTCGAGTTCCATCAGCGTCAGTCGCCACACCAGTTTCTGGTGGAAGTCAAAGAGGGAATCACCGATCCAGCCGCCGGTTTCCAGTGCCGCCAGGATGATCAGCACGAACCCGAGACGTCGCCATCGACGGCGGTTTGGACGATCGGATGTCGGGGCCTGGTCGGTCGATGTCATGGCATGGCGCTGAGGAAGAGGAGTCGTATCATCGCGTCTTGAAGCCGGGCCGGTACAATCGAGGACCAGTGATTGACCCGATAATAATCCACCATCGGTGGTGCTGGCCAATCGTGATGGACAACCAGGCTCGCGCTACTCTCCAACGGACTTCCAACATGTCACTCGCCCGTTTGCTCGTTCTCGTCCTGTTGCCGGCTTCAATTGTCCTGGGCGGGGATCCGGGAACCAAAAAGACCCGGTATCCGGTCACGGCGCCGCCGAAGTCCATGAAGCTGGATCCATTCTACAAGAAGTACACCCACGCGGGTGGCTATCCGATTGTGGCCTCGGCCAGGGTCAACGATTTCGCGTTGAAGGAGGCAGCGTTCCTGGTCGACCTGATGCTGGCCCGACGGCCCGACGTGCGGAAGGCCATGATCGACAGCGGATCGCGGCTGATCGTGATCGCTCACGACGAGTTCACCACAGACATTCCCGAGTACGCACACATGAAGCCCAAGGACTTCTGGGATGCCCGGGCCCGGGGGCTGGGTGGCTCGCGAACTGATCCGGTCTGCTCGTGTGCCGAGGAGAACGTGCTGGGATACGTGGGCGATCCGTACAGCACCGAAAATATCGTGATCCACGAGTTTGCTCACAATATTCATCTTCGCGGGCTGGTTCGAATCGACAAGACCTTTGACGAGCGGCTGAAGCAGGCCTACGAACGGGCGATGGCTCGTGGGTTGTGGAAGAACAAGTACGCGTCGACCAATCGCAACGAGTACTGGGCCGAGGGTGTACAGAGCTGGTTCAACAACAACCGGCCGCCCGACCACGATCACAATCATGTCGACACGCGCAAGGAGCTGAAGGAGTACGACACGGGGTTGGCGAAGCTCTGCGAGGAGGTTTTTGGCAAGACAAAGCTGGTGTACACCAAGCCGGTGACCCGGCTGAAGGGCCACCTGGCCGGGTACAATCCCAGGACGGCTCCGAAGTTTGCCTGGCCGAAGCGGTTGGCGATGGTCAAGCAGGAGATTCGCGAAAAGGCTCGCAACCGTGGCAAGGAGAAGCCCAAGCCCGCTCCGAAAAAAACGGGTTTCATCGACCACTCGCCGGTGAAGCTTCAGGGGTGGACCCTGCAGTTCGACAAGCGGCTCCTGGCAGGCAAGCACAAGGCAGTCGGTGACCAGGTGCGGCGGATGATCGATGTCAAGTTGTACGAGATCACGCTGCTGGTTCCCGCGAGCCGGTTGAAGCATCTCCGCGAGGTGCCGATCTGGGTCGACCTGGATCACCCCTTGAGAACAGCCCAGTACCACCCGGGGGCCAAGTGGTTGCGGGACCATGGCCACGATCCCGCGATGGTCAAGGCGGTACATATTCCCGATGCGGGGCGGCTGATTGGATTGATCAAGAGCAACGATCAACCGGCGGTGATGTTGCACGAACTGGCCCATGCCTATCATGACNGGGTGCTGGGNTTNGNGTACGGTCCGATCCGNAAGGCNTGGGACAAGATCGTGGCGAGCAANAAGTANGAGAAGGTGCTNCACATNCGNGGNCGNNAGGTNNGGCANTACGCGTTGACCAACCACAAGGAGTTCTTCGCGGAGATGAGCGAGGCATTCTTTGATACGAACGACTTCTATCCGTTCGTGCGATCCGAGTTGAAGGAGTTCGAACCCGAGGTGTTTGCGTTGCTCAAGGCCGTCTGGTCCGAGGGTGAGCCGCCCGGGGACGAGAAATCCAACAAGAAGTAATCATCGATGGGAGACGAATCGATGTCGGGTCAGTGGGAATTGGCACTCGAGCAGAATCCAGAGCTTGAAGCAGTCAGCGGCAGTGCCGCCGACGTGGCGGCGGCGGTACGTCGTGGAGCGGACCTGCGGTTGTTCATGGAGGCCCAGGGGTACGACGAGACTCTCTGTTTTCAACAGGTTTACTCGGGAACGGGTGATGCGTTCGCCGGCCTGATGTCTCATCATCACTCCTACGCTCACCGCGGCGAGTTGGCCGAGCAGCCGTACTTCAGTTTCTTCCGATACGACACCGGCGGCGCGTTCTCGCAGGTCAAGTGGATGCTGGATGGTTCGACCTTTGACGAGCAGCAGCGTTATCCCTACGGGGTCTATCGCTGGTACGTGTGCGATCGTTGGCGTGTGGTTTATGAACACGATGAACGNGGGCAACCGGTCGCCGGTGACCTGGACGAATTGCAGGCGGCGATCCGAGCGGGACGGTCGTTGAAGGTGGGCGTCCGCCAGTTCCACGGCCTGGCGACCGATGACACGAGTGGTCCCGACCAGGTGTCGTTTTTGAGCGTGATGCAGCCGTTGATTGCCGATGGACACGCCGGGGCCAATTGCGACTTCGTGCTCGACTGTGCTCCGAAGTGGCCGTTCAAGTTTGCCGAGGGAATCCAGCTGGGCATGATCTGGCCCGACACGTCCGGGCGGATCATCTGCCACCTGGTGCGTCCCGGCGAGTTGCCGTTCCGCCGTTTCGAGGTGCAGCGGTCGATGCAATGGCTGATCGCCGACGTGGGCTAGCGGTTGCCGTTTGCCTGTCCGGTCGGCGACGTGTTGGTTGCCCACCACGCTGGGTGGGCGGCTGCGAGGATTTCGTGGATCGCCTTCCGATCGCCGGCAGTCAATCTCGCGAAGTCTTTGTCGGCTGTCGTGTTGGCCAGGATGGTCTTGAGCCGTCCGACAACTTGGTCGCGAACCGCATCGGGCAACTGAGCGAACGTGGGTGTTTCGACGAGGTAGCTGCACGGGAAGCGGAACAACCTTTGNTTCAGGTCCAACTGGCGAAGTGATCGTCCCTGCTTGTCTGGTCGGCCGCGTCGGGCGAATTCCTCGGAGAACTTCGACGTGCCCTGGATCGGCGATTTCAATGAGAACTCGTTCACGAACAACATGTACCGCAGCAGGTCGTCGGCGACCCGGGCGATCCGCCTCCTGGAGATGTCGCTGCGGTACCCCCTGGGGCGGTCCAGGGCCTTGTTGTACAGGCGGTCGTAGTGGTTGACGGTGTCGGTTTCGAAATGGGCCCGGGTGATCAGGTTGTGCATCCGCGACTGGTGTTCAAGCACCATCAGCGCGACCACGTCGCTGTGGGGCGACAGGTAGTCGTCGGTGTCGATCAGGCCGTCGAGCCGGGTGAGGTTGGCCCCGGACTGGTAATCGAAATTCTGGGTCGATTCCTCGAGCGGAATCACGGTGTTGCCCATGTGCCGCATCGAACCATGGGTGCCGGTGACGTAGTAGCCACCCCACCGCTGGGAAAACGGGCTGGTGTGATCGGTGACGAACGTGCGAGCCCCAAAGTGGGGTTGGCCCGACGGGGCGGTGTAGAGAGACCGGACCACCGGGCCGGGGACGTCCTGGGTTCTGCGATTGGCGTGGCAGAGCAGGCACTGGCCCCGATCGCGACGGAATTGTGGTTGTTTCGCCGGTGACTGGGGCAGGGTGTAAAAGACACCTCCCAGTTGCGGATCCATCGAGATGATCTCGAGCATGTCGCCCTGCTGCACCCAGGCCACGTAGGTGTCGTCGTTGAAGTAGATGGCCCGGGGACGACGTGGCGAGATGTGGCGGACCTGGACGCTGGTCTTGGAGAAGACGAGGACCTGGGAGGAGATGGGGATGTCCAGGGCCTTGAGCACCGCCGGCAGGTAGCCGTGACGATCGGACCAGGACAACCGGGACTTGTCCTGGTTGATCAGCTGTTGCAGGTTCGAGATGCGGTTGTTCGTCGACTGGTTGTGGTAATCAATCGGTGCCAGTTCGAAGTCCTTGGTCGTCTGGGCCATGACCGGGAGAGACCAGGAACAGCACAGCAGCAACAGCAGGATGGGGCGTATCGGGGGCATCAGGACATGGTGGCCGGATCATGGGGTTGCAAGCAAGGCCAGTGGAGATGAGAGTGACGCGGATGGAAACGATAGATCTGCAACGAGTCCGTGACGAATTCCCTGCGCTGGGGAACTACACCTGGTTCCAGAACGGTGGTGTGAGTATCACCCCGCGGCGGGTCGCNNCCGCCCATGCGGAATTGATGGACGAGTTGCTGCAGCGGGGGCCGATGCACATCGTGTTTCCCGACGAGGAGTACCCGCGACGCGAGCGGTCACTGGCTCGGCTGGCGGAGTTCTTCGGGGTGGTGCCGTCAACACTCGCGGTGATGCGAGGTGTCAGCGAGGGGTTCCTGACGGTACTCCGCGGGCTGGACTGGCAGGCTGGTGATGAGATCGTGTTGTCGACTGACGAGGAGGCGGCATTGCTGTTGCCGGTGCTGGCACTCAGGGACCAGTTGGGAATCGTCGTGCGCAAGGTCGAACTGGTGGATGGTTCCCCGGCCGAACAGGTGGCAGCCCTGGAATCCTGCCTGTGCGATCGCACGCGACTGGTCGCCTTCAGCCATGTCACGACNGATCTCGGTTTCCGGTTGGCGGCCGGAGAACTGTGCGCGACGGCCCGACGGCACGGGGCACTGAGCTTTGTCGACATGGCTCACTCCGGTGGCGTGTTCCCGATCGACCTGGGACAAACCGGTTGTGATTTTGCCGGGCTGTTGTCCTACAAGTGGATGTACTCACCCTACGCAGCCGGGTTGCTGTATGTCCGGCCCGAGTGGATTGATCAACTNGCCGTGCGATTTCCCGGGGGCCGGAGCGAGAGTTGGCTGGATTTCGAGACCGATCGATTCGAGTTGCACGAGACGGCCGAGCGGTTTCAGTTCGGGCCGTGGTCGTGGCCACTGGTTCATGCCTGGGCGGTTGCGTGTGACTGGTTGAGTGAAATTGGCGTTGATGCGATTGCCGAGAGGACCGCGTTGCTGACCGACCGTCTGAAACAGGGGCTGGAGGCGACCGGGGCGATCGAGGTGCTGACACCGGGCGAGTTTTCTCGTTCTGCTGCCCTGGTGTCGATGACGTTGTCGGGGTGGACCGGACAGGACCTGGCCGAGACGTTGCGGCAGCGGTGGAACATGATCGTCAAGCCGTTGCCGCATTCTCGCGAGGGCCTGCGGATCAGCGTGCCGTTCTTCTTGCTCGAGGAAGAGATCGACCGGCTGGTCGAGGCCCTGGGAGAGTTGGCTGAATGTTCTTGAACATTGCTCACCGGGGCGATTCGGTCCACGCTCCGGAAAACACGCTGCCAGCCTTTGAACTGGCCATCGAGTCGGGGGCAACGGCGGTCGAAATGGATCTGAGGTGCACCGCCGACGGGCATGTCGTGGTGATGCATGACAAGTCGATCGATCGCACGACCGATGGGACAGGGACCCTGGCAAACTTGAGCCTGGAACATGTGAGGCGGCTTGATGCCGGGGCCTGGTTTGGTGAGCNGTTTGCCGGCGAGAAGGTGCCGACCCTCGAAGAGGTCTTTGATCGAGTGGTCGATCGCGTGCCGCTGGTCCTGCACGTGAAGGATGTCCGGAGCGGGATCGAGGAGGCTGTGACCAGGGAGATGCATCGGCGAGGTNCCGTCGATCGCGTGACCGTGTCCTCGGANCACCGCGAGGTGCTCGCGTTGATCCGCCGGCTGGTCCCGGAAGTCGAGACCACCTGGATTGCATGGTTTCGCGACTGGCGTTGGTGGATGTGGTATGTCGCCGGTAAGGTACGGCAGTTGGGTGCCCAACGTGTGGCCCCCCCCGGCAAACAGGTCACCGGGGCGATGGTCGAGTACTTCCACAGTCGAGGGATTGCGGTCCGTGCATGGGGTGTTGGACGTGACGAGCGCCTGGCCCGGCGGCTGGTTTCGCTTGGAGTCGATGGCATGACTTTCGATGAACCCCGACGGCTCGCCGCGTTGCTTGACACGACAATCCCCACCGACAGGGACACCGCATGACGACCGCCGATGTCCGAGATATCGATGTTCCGTCGGTTGTTGCCGCCGTTCGCAACACCGACAAGTTCGCCGCCCTGGAGACCATGCTCGAGCAGTCCCGCTTCTGGGACACGCTGGAGGCCCAGAGATCGAGATCCGGGAAGCCGGCGGGCGAATTCCTGGTCGTCCTGAAGCCGAACTTCATGATGACAATCAAAATCGAGGATCCACCGCTGGTCTACACCGACCCGGAACTGGTCGAGCACTGGATCACCCGGATGGCTGAAGCCGGTTACACCAACGTGCGGGTTGTCGAGGCCCAGAATGTCTATGGGCTGTGGTACCGGAATCGCGGTGTGACCCACGTGGCACGTGTGATCGGCCTGGACGGCGACGGCTACGACGTTCACGATCTGACCGACGAACAGTTTCCGTTCGATTATGGAGGCTCGCTGGGCCAGCATTTCGTGGGCGAGTCGTGGCGGGATGCGGATTTCCGTATCTCGTTTGCCAAGAACAAGACACACGATGTGTCCCACTGCACGCTGGTGCTCAAGAACACCTACGGATGCCTGCCGGCCAAGGACAAGTTCACCGAGTACCACCAGAAGCGCGAGGTGGATACGGCGACGATCGATGCCCTGCGTCACTTCCCCGTGCACTTTGCCGCGATCGACGCGACCTGGAGCCTGGACGGGCCACTGGGATACAAGGAAGGTTTTGACGTCGTCCGTGACGAGGACGGTCGTGTGCAGAACGAGGGCAACATTCATCGCACCGACACGGTGATCGGTGGCCGGGACCTGTTGGCCGTTGAACGGGTTGGCATGATGAAGATGGGGCTCGATCCGGACCAGGACACGAGGTTCTACCGACTGGCGGTTGAAGAGTTCGGCGAACGAGAATTCGAGTGGATTGGCGACACGTGCACGTATGACGAGTGGTTGAACATTGGCGAGGCCACCTGCCTGCAACTGGACATCGGCGAGGAACTGGGCGTCATAGCCCACTTCTTTGGTGAGTCGATGGCACACGTTGATCCGGTGCTGTTTCCTCCCTACAAGACGACCTGGGTTCGCCGGCTGATGCACTTTGTGGGACGGTACTTTTTTGTACGTAAAGTCCGCGGGCGCAAGGGGATTCGTGTTGTTCCCAAGTGCCATGGTCCGGTTGATTGTCTTGGCAACTGATCTGTCGGGGTCCCAATGACCGACAGATAATGATATATTGATATGAAGTGCAGCCGGCCGGGTGCCGGTTTGCTGAGTTTCGGGCAACACGAGTCGAGGTTGAACAATGTTGCGAATCGATGCTGGACGTGGTGGTCGTTATTGCGATGGGATGTCCCGTCGGAGTTTCGTGCAGTTGGGCGTGGCTGGCATGGCCGCAGCGAGCCTGGGTGACGTGGCCCGGGCGAAGCAGTCGGCTGCCACGGGCAACAACAACGCAGCGATCATGATCTGGCTCGACGGTGGCCCGAGTCACCTGGACATGTACGACATGAAGCCGGAGGCTCCGTCGGAATACCGTGGCATCTGGATGCCGACGGCGACCAACGTGCCGGGGGTCGAGATCACCGAGATGTTCCCGCTCCAGGCCCAGCACGCCGACAAGTTCTCGATTGTTCGCTCATTGCATCACGACACCGGCGGCCACTTCCACGGTGGTCATTTCATGCTGACGACCAAGTCGTTGGGCCCAAACAACACCGGCACGTTCCCCTCGATCGGCTCGATCGTTGCACGAGAGCGCGGCCCACGTCGCAGCGGCATGCCGTCCTACATCAGCGTGCCGGTGGCCAGCAGCATTGGGCTGAGGCCGGGGTACTTTGGTGGCAACTGGATGGGGATGCAGTACGACCCGTTCCAGACCGGTGGTGATCCGAACAACGCCAACTTCAAGGTGGCCAACTTGAACCTGGCCAGCGGGATGACCGTCGACCGACTGGCGTCGCGTCGTGACCTGAATCGCAGCCTGGACCGGATCGAAAAAACCGTCGAACGGGGAACGCTGTTCGAGGCGATGGACAAGTTCGACCGCGATGCGTTCGAGTTCGTGTCCGGCGCCGCCGCGCGGACGGCCTTTGACATCAACAAGGAAGACCCGAGGTTGCGGGACCAGTATGGCCGAAGCAACTGGGGCCAGAGCACCTTGCTGGCCCGGCGGCTGGTGGAAGCCGGTTCGACGTTTGTGACGGTGCACTTTGGTGGCTGGGACCATCACTGGAATCTCGAGCCTGGTTACAAGAGCGTGCTGCCACGGGTCGACAAGGCCGTCTCGGGCCTGTTGAAGGATCTCTCGGATCGCGGCATGCTGGAATCAACGTTGGTGATTCTCTGTGGCGAGTTCAGCCGAACTCCGCGGATGAATGACGGTGGCAACGGTGGTCCTCCGGGTAGCAAGGGAACACCCGGCCGCGACCACTGGGGGAACTCGTTGTTCTGCCTGCTGGCCGGCGGTGGAATCAAGGGTGGCCAGGTGGTTGGATCGACCAATGCCAAGGGCGAACGTCCGCTGACGCGGGCGGTCAAGCCGTGCAACCTGCACGCGACGATCTACAAGGCCCTGGGCATGGATCCGACGCTGCACCTGCTCGACCACCAGGGTCGACCCACGCCGGTGCTCGAGGATCCCACCCCGATCCACGAATTGCTCTAGGTGTCTCGCGGCGAGTCAACTCGCCGCCTTCAACCATTTTGGTAGCGGAAACCGGTATGTCCGCTGCTTGCCGAAACCCTGGATCTTGAATGTGTCGGCGATCGTGATCGCGGCGAAGCTGGCCTCGTAGTGCGTGGCGGCCATGGTGAGATAGTGCGTCCCGTCATAGACGGTCCAGCGGCTGCGGTGCTTGTGTCCGAAGAAACAGGCCAGCACCCGGCCGTCCTCGGCGAACAATTTTCGGATCTCCCAGCCGTTGTCGACATAGGAGTTCTGCTTGCCGACCGGCGGGAAGGGGGTGTCGCCACCGTGTCCCGATCCTTTCTCGGGCGTGTGGTGCAGTTCCTCGTGGCAGAAGACCAGTTTTGGTTTTTTCCGGTGCTTTGCCAGGTCGTCGGCCAACCACGTCTTCTGGGTGGCGTCGATCCAGTAGCCACCGGCCAGGCCATCCTTGCCCCTGGGGGGCGATGAGGTGTCAGGACCGTTGTTGCCGTCGAGCACGATCAGGTGGAAACCATTGTGATCGCATGAAAAATACCGGTGCGGCATTCCGGTGGTGGCCAGGAATTCCTGCTTGGTGATGTCCTCACCGGGATGACCCCGACCGATCAGGTCGGCCGCGGTGATTTTCTCCTCGCCGCCCTTCAACCAGCCGACATCGTGGTTGCCCATCACGTGGTACCGTGGGCACTTCAACTGCGAGAACACGCCGAGGTGATGTTTCAACCCGGCGAGTTGTCCGTCGTGCATCTCTTGGGTGGTCTGTCCCTCGGACACCTGGATTCCAAAGTCACCCAGGTCGATGGCGAAGTCGGGCTGGAATTTCTGCATCTGGTCGACGAATCGTTTGAAATTCCGGGCCCGGCCCGACTGCCGTGTCCCCTGCAGGTGAGGGTCGGCGTTGAGACCGAACCGGAGCATCGTCCGGCCCGGGGCAGCCTCGGCTGCCGTGGCCGAACCCACCGCTGTCAGCCCCACAGCGGTTTGACCAAGAAATGTCCGACGATCGACGGATGGTTGCAGGAGGTCACTGGAGGTCATGTTGAAGTCTCCGTCTGGCTCAAGGTCACTTGGCCGGCTTGATGGTCACCTGGACCTGTCCGTTGGCGGGAATGTCGACACGGGCCACCAGCACAACATGCCGACCGTCGTCACCGGGGGTGCTGGATTCGGTCCGTGCGTTCGTGACGGTGTATTTTCCAGACGGCACTACGAAAGTCACGCGACCGTTGGGGAAATCATCCTTCAGCCGGTTGGAAATGGTCACAGAATTCTCCGACCGTGTGCCGTCATTGGGAACTCGGAAGACGGCCTGGACCGGGGATGGTTCGTCACGCCTGAACGGCACCGGTGCGGTTTCGTGTCCGTTGTAGGTGCAGGTCTGGACGCGATTCTCCTTGAAGCGGACCACGCGGAAGCTGATCGAGTTCGACTTGCCGATCCGTCGAGTGGGCGTGGTGCCGACATCCATGACCTTGGTTCCGGTTCCATGGCCATCATGGATCATCCGGACCTGGTGTCGGTTGAAGAATTCGACGGGGGCATTGGCCTCGAATCCGTTGACGATCTTCATTGTCGCCTTGGGCCGTTCGCCCAGCAACCGGTCGGCCCTCGCGGTGCCCGTGTGCCAGGGATGTCCGAAATTCAGCACGCTGATCCGGGGGCCGAAGTCGATCCGTCCGACCGGGTCGCCGTACCAGGCCTCGTGACCGGCAAACTGGTGATTGCCAAAATTGACCACGTAGGGAATTTGCAGGTGAGCAAGCGACCCGGAGACGTAGGCGGGATTGCACGCGTTGCTGGAGAGAACCATGTCGGCTCCGACCAGGTTGGCGATGTCAGCCAGTCGTTGGAGGTACTCGGCCTGGAACTGGGCGGAGGTGTCCAGGTGCCCGAAGGTGACCAGGACCGGGTCATCGGGGAAAGCGGCGACAACGTGCACGCTCCTCGGCGACCGGCAGGTGCCGGTGCGGCGTCCACCGGTGATGTCGACCGACAGGTCATACAATCCCACGGGCATGTCCGCGGGGAGTGTCACAACGACCTCGCGGTCGTAGTAGTACTTGGCCGCGAGATCTTCCTCGAACGGGACCTTTCGTGAGATCGTCACCGGTCCGACACGTCGCGTCAGCCGGACCGCATTGATCGTGGTGTCGAAGCCGAGGAACCTCGCCCGGAATGTCCCTCCGGGGCGGCGGATCGCTTGCTGGTTGAGCCGAGGGAACCGGAAGCGGTGGATCACGGTCTCGGGCCGACGTTGCAGGTAGATCGGTGGGTGCCAGTGGGTCTTGCCGGCGGTGATCTGGATCGGCGCGATCGCCTGGCTGGTCCAGCCACTGGCCTGGATCGCGAGCGAATAGTCGTCGCCGGGAGGCAGCCCGGCCAGGCCGCATTGTCCACTCAACCAGTTGCGGACCAGCACATCGCGGACAACGGTCTTGCCACGGGTCAGCACGGCCCTCGCGTCGACCAGGAAGGCGTTGTGCTCGCCAGAGAGGCGAAAAACCAGGTGCCCACGTGGTGTTGCCCAGGTCCGGAAGCCCTCGATCCGGCAGCCGAACTGTTTGTCGTTGATCCGATGGGTGACGCGGACGCGGTGCCGTCCCTCCGTGAGCCCCTCGGCCAAGACCACCTCTCGCGGAGTCCCCAGTGGCCGGATGGTGCGGGCGAACTTCCCATCGATCGCGATGACCAGGCGTCCCAGGTTGGGAGGGCCGTAGGCGGGGACGTTGTGACCACCCAGGCGAATGGACAGGCCCGTGCCTTCAAAGGACAGCGTCAGGTGGGCACGATCCTCGACGGTCTGCAGCGATTCGACAGCGGCGAAACGGAATCGGCTCGGGGCCCAAGTGCCGGTGCGAGCGATCTGTTGGTCATCGAGTGCCGAGATCCACTCGGAAGCCGATGTGCTGCCGGCGAGCGTGATCGTGACCGTGAAAGAAATGGCCCGCAGAATGGCCAGACGGGATCGGGTGCGAGGTGACATGGATGTCGCTCCGAAAGTGAGTGGTTCTCGGGAGTTGTAGACACTAGTCGATGGGGTCATGCTGTCCCCATGGAATCGGCATGGTCGGGGCCGGTTCCTGGTGACGGGTTCTCGATGCACGCGGACGGTCGCGGAAAAAATCGACAACACCGGTCAATTGCTTGACCGCTTCCAGGTAAACCTGTTCCCCCTTCTCGGCGGTGGCCAGTTCCGGTTCGCCCATCACGCCTCGTGGCGAGTAGGTGCTGGTCCAGGAGGTCAACGCCGCGGGGCCCTTGCTCAACAGGTCGCCCCAGATGTAGGGGTTGCCGTCGTTGAGGGTACTGATGTGGTTGTGGACCCGGTCGGTGCGGACGTGCTCGCCCTCGAGATACAGGTACAGTGACGTCTCGAGTTCACACGCGTGGGACATTCCACCTGGAAAGGTGCTTTCGCGCCAGCCGGGCAGGAAATCAGGATCCACCGACAGCAGGTGCCACCATGCCACCAGGATGCACTCGGCATCGGTCTCGAGGTTGGTTCGTCTTGCGGCGAGGTCGAGGTTGGGCATGTTCGATCCGTGGCCGTTGAGCAGGATGATCTTTTTGAATCCGTGGTAGGCCAGGGACTTGGTGACATCGAGTACCTGGTCGATGAAAGTCTGGTAGTGCGTGTTGATCGTGCCGGGGAAATCCATGACGTGTCCGGTGTAGCCATAGGCGATCGTGGGCAGGACCAGCAGCTTGTCGGGGTTGGCCTGGCCGACGCCACGAGCGATACCGCCGGGACAGACCAGGTCGACGTCCAGTGGCAGGTGGTCACCGTGCTGTTCGACCGCTCCACAGGGAACCACGCAGACCTGGTTGGCCCCGATCGCCTCGTTGATCTCAGGCCAGGTCAGTTTTTCGTATCGGTATTCACTATCAGCTCGGCTGGTCATCTTCTGGGGCCTCGGGTTGGGAACGGGGATGAAGGTGCTTGGCAGTGCTTCACGGAATGTGAGAAGATAGTGTCTCGTAGAGGACGACCAACTGCACGCTCGACAGGGATCAAGTTGAAAGAACATGTGATCAAGATTGTCCTGGCGGTCGTCGTGGCCGTGCTGATCCGTGGTGACGGGATCGCCATGGCGGCCGATCCAGTTGATTACTCGACGCGGATCAAGCCGATCCTGGTGGCGCACTGTTATGCCTGTCATGGCGCGTTGAAGCAGGAGAGCGGACTGCGGTTGGACACCGGGGCGTTGGCTCGCAAGGGAGGTGAGAGTGGACCGGCGGTGGTGCCGGGGCAACCCGCAAAGAGCCTGCTGTTGGAACGGGTGCAGTCGGACGACGAGACCGTGAAGATGCCACCGGAAGGGAAAGGGCAGCCACTGAAACCCGACCAACTGCGGTTGTTGAGCGAGTGGATCCGCCAGGGAGCGCGATCACCGGAAGCCGAAAGTCCGCAAGCTGATCCCCGGGCACACTGGGCTTTTCGGCCTCCAACACGACCACGGGTTGAATGGACGGCCGGGAGCCGCAATCCGATTGACGATTTCATTGCCGCGGGGTTGCGACGCCGCGGGCTCGTCCGTTTGCCCGAAGTCTCGGGGACAGTGTTGCTGAGACGTCTGTATCTTGACCTCGTTGGTGTGCCGCCGACGATCCCGGAACAGGCGGCCTTCGTGGCTGACACGCGTCCGGGTGCCTACGAGCGGGTGGTCGATCGGCTGCTCGACAGCCCCCGGTACGGGGAACGCTGGGGCCGGCACTGGATGGATGTCTGGCGGTACAGCGACTGGTACGGACGACGCAAGGTTCCCGATTCCCTGAACAGTTACGGCCAGATCTGGCGTTGGCGGGATTGGATCATTCGCTCGGTCAACCAGGACAAGGGATACGACCGGATGATCGTCGAGATGCTGGCCGCCGACGAGGTGGCGGCCGATGACGACGAGAACGTGGTGGCCACCGGGTTCATCATCCGCAATTTCTATCGCTGGAATTACAACACGTGGTTGAAGGACAACATCGAGCACACCGGCAAGGCATTCCTGGGCCTGACGTTCAATTGTTGCCATTGCCACGATCACAAGTACGATCCGTTGACCCAGGTCGATTATTTCCGGATGCGGGCGACATTCGAGCCGATCGAGGTGCGGCACGACCGGGTATCGGGTGAACCGGATCCGGGGGTGTATCCCAAGTACAGCTACGGGAAACCCTACAAGCCGCTGACGGTCGGCATGGTGCGGATCTGTGACGAGAAGCTCGATGCCAAGACGTTCGTCTACAGCAAGGGGGAGTCGCGAAACATCATTCCCGATCGTCCTCCGGTCGCTCCGGGAGGCCCCGGATTCCTTGGCGGTGCCGATTGGAAAGTGGACGCGGTCCAGTTGCCAGCGAGGGCGTGGTATCCCGGCCTGAAGGACTTTGTTCGTGCCGAGGCGCGCGAGGTGGTGCAGAAGGACCTGGCCGAAAAACGCGAGGTCCTGGCCCATGCACGTCGACTGGTTGCCGAAGCCCAGGCGGCTCTCATTTCCGAAAAGGCGTCCGAATCGGCTCGCGAGAAACTCGAACAGATCCGCCTGACGCTGGTGGTTGACGAAGCCAATGTGCAGGCCGCGGTGTTGAAGGTGGCTGCCGTGGAGGCACGAATCCACGCCGACGACGTGAAGTATCTCGGTGTCCCCGGGGACGCCGACGGTGTTGCCCGCCTTGCTGTGCGTGCCGAGCACGAGGCGACGGTGGCGGTGGCCCGGGTCGAGGCGGCCCGGGCCCGGCGGTCTGTCGTGGTGGCCAAAACCGCCCTGGCCAAGAACGCCGCGGATGCCAAGCTGAAGGCCAGCCTGGCGACGTCCGAGAAGAAGGTGGTCGCTGCGGCAGGTGCCGTGGCCAAGGCCGAGGCCGCGTTGACGAAGGCGGTGTCCGGGGGCAGCACCAGCTACAGCCTGTTTTCTCACCAGTATGTTCGCACGAGCACCGGTCGACGTACCGCGTTGGCTCGCTGGATCGCCAACCGTGCCAATCCCCTGACGGCCCGCGTGGCCGTCAACCATGTCTGGGGTCGACACTTTGGCCGGGCGATCGTGGAATCGACCGAGAATTTTGGGAACAACGGTGAGAAACCGACTCACCCGGAACTGCTCGACTGGCTGGCGGTCGAGTTGATGGATCGCGGGTGGCGGATGAAGCCACTGCATCGACTGATTGTCACCAGTCGCACGTACCGAACCAGTTCGCGAACCGGTTCGACGGACCATCCGAATTTCTCGGGTGACCCGGACAACATCGCGTTGTGGCGATTCTCTCCATCGCGGATGGAGGCCGAGGTTGTACGTGACAGCGTGTTGCGAGTGGCCGGCAGCCTGGATGCGCGGATTGGTGGCCGCGAGATTCCCCAGCCCGAGGGACTGACGACTCCACGACGGAGTGTCTATTTTGATCACCATGGTGAGGGTCGGATGTCGTTTCTGGATCTGTTCGACGCGGCCGATCCGTGCGACTGTTATCGACGCACCCGCAGCGTGAGACCTCAACAGGCCCTGGCGATGGTCAACAGTGAACTGGCGTTGCGACAGGGCCGATTGCTGGCCCGCCGGTTGATGGAGACGTCGTTGGACGATTCGAGTTTTGTTGACGTGGCGTTTCGCCAGGTGCTGGCTCGTGAGCCATCAGCGTCAGAGCGGGCAGCCAGTCTCGAGTTCCTGGTTCAACAAACCGATGTGTTTAGCAGTGCCAAGCCCGCCGAGTTGGCGATTGATCCAAAACTGGTGCCAGTCGCACCGTCGACTGACCCCGCCCGCCGGGCTCGCGAGAGTCTGGTCCAGGCGTTGTTCAGCCACACCGATTTCCTGACGATCCGTTGATCATTCGCGAAGTATCAAGCCATGAATGTCCCCGCGTTGCCTGATCCGAACACGACGTCCTGTTGTCCGCCACGCCGTCAATTCCTGGCCGACATGGGCCTGGGTTTTACCGGCCTGGCACTGGGCGCCATGCTGCATCGCGACGGGGTTGCCGCTGATCCGGACAAGGCCACCGGGGACGCTCATCACAAGTCCCTGGAAGTCCCCGACGGCCGGCCACATCATGCCCCGCGAGCCAAGAACGTCATCTGGATCTTTCTCTCGGGCGGCTACAGCCAGATGGAGACGTGGGATCCCAAGCCGGCTTTGAACACGTACGCGGGAAAGACCTACGAACAGACGCCGTTGCCCAATCCGCTGAAGGATCCCCTGTTCGAACTGCGGTCCCGCGACGTGATCGGCGGTGCCCGGCCCCATGCCCAGATCTTTCCGATGCAGGTGGGCTTCCGGCGTTACGGGGAACTGGGGATCGGCATCACCGACTGGTGGCCCGAGTTGGCCACGTGCGTTGATGACATCTCGTTTGTCCGGTCGATGTACACGACAGACAACGACCACAACGCCGAATTCCAGATGCATCATGGTCGGCACAAGTTGGATCCGCCCGAACCGGTGCTGGGTTCGTGGATCCATTACGGATTGGGGACCGGAAACGAGAACCTGCCCTCGTTTGTGTTCCTGGGCAAGTACAAGGACACGCGGGTTCGCTGGAACTTTGATGCCAACTACCTGGGGCCGGCTCATTCGGGAGTCGAGCTCTCCCTGGATCCGGGTGACCCGTTGCCGTTTGGTCGCAGGCGTCCGGGTGTGCTGGCGGCCGAGCAACGGAACCAGTTCGACTTCATCAACCGCCTGAACCGGTTGACGTCGGTCGAGTACCCCGAGGACGCTGCGGTCCGGGCGCGGATCAAGTCCTACGAGTTGGCCTACCGGATGCAGAGGTCGGTGCCCGAGGCGGTGAACTTGTCCGGTGAGACCGCCACGACCCAGAAGCTCTACGGTATCGACAACAAGACGACGGCGGTTTACGGCCGTCGGCTGCTCGCCGCACGGCGGTTGGCCGAACGGGGTGTCAGGTATTCACTGGTGTATCTCAGCGATTACGGCGAATGGGATTCTCACAACAAGCTGCAGGAGCTCCATGCCCGTTCGTGCCAGCGGGTTGATCGACCGATCGCCGGATTGCTCAAGGACCTGAAGCAACGAGGCCTGTGGGACGACACCCTGGTGGTCTGCTGTACCGAGTTTGGCCGGACGCCGGGATTGGAAGTCAGGGACACGAAAACGAAGTTCACCGGTCGCGACCATCACCCACATGGGTTCACCGTCTGGTTGGCGGGCGCGGGGGTGAAACGTGGCACGATTCATGGTCGGACCGATGAACTGGGTTTTCACGCTGTCGAGAATCCTCATTACGTGACCGACCTGCACGCGACGGTGTTGCACCTGCTCGGCCTGGACTCGAGGCGACTCGAGATCCCCGGCCGCAAGCGTCTGGATGTGGATTATGGACGCCCGATCACCGAGATCATGACGTAGTGTCGGCGTTTGTGTTTCGCCCGGAATGAGATGCAGCAAAGGAGGTCCCGGCGACATGTGACGCTTGGGTCTGCTCGCGAGATCATTGACCGTGGCATATACTGCCGGTGAGTTTCCGGCGTCGTGGAAACTGGCGGGCGAAAAAATGGTTTTGTATTGAGGGTGACTCGCAATGGCTGACGGACACGGTGGCACTGATGCGTCGTTTATGACACCCGGGGGAATCGAGGGCCGCGAACTGGCTCCGGGTTTCGAGGTGCGAGGTTATCTTTCGACGGAGCTGGGTTCTCCCAGTCTCAACAGTGGATCTGCCACGGTGGCTCCTGGTGGCGGGTTGCCCTACCACACCCATCCCACCGGCGAGCTGATCATTTGCGTGTCCGGGCAGGCGGACGTGTTCGTGGAGGGTCGGCGGTACCGGATGAATGCCTTCGACGCGATCCACGTTCCAGCCGGAGCCGCTCATGGGCTCAAGAACGACTCGGACCAGGTGGCGATCATGCACACGGTGTTTCCGACCGGGACACCCGAGCGAGAGTTCTTTGATGAGGGCTGGGAGGTTGTTGATTGCACATCGACCGATGACAGTGTCCCGGAGAGCCTGGTGGTGCATGGCGAAGCACAGGTGGTGAGGTTGGGAGAAGCGGCCGACGTGATCAATCTGACCGATCCAACCGACTCGGGCCGGGATGTGGCCGCCCGCGTTGTCCGGTTGTCACCGGGATCCGCACTGGATCTGCCGATCGAGTCCGATGACCAATCGTTGTTCCTGGCATCCGGATCGGCGGTCTGCGAGGTTGGTGAGCAGCGGTTCGACATGGCGAACTTCTGCGACACGGTTTGTGTCCGGGCTGGCCAGGCCAAGCGATTGCGGAATTCCGGCTCCGCTCCCGCGGCGGTGATGATCTCCGAAGCCCGTTAGCCCGGCGGGCACGATCCGTGCTATCCCATGCCGGGAATCGTGTCGAATTCGGCGAGCCGATTGATCGAGGCTGGAATGCTGGGGACCAGCCGGAGTTCGGCGACGTTGAAGACGGTGTGTAGGATCGAGGAGATCAGGTGCTTGGGTCCCAACGGGCTGCCGGTGGGTTGTCCACCGTCACGGGTCGATTGCCCGATCACCTGGCCGCCCTTCAAGCCGCCGCCGTAGAGCAGCAATGGCGAGAGCCGTGCCCAGTGGTCACGGCCGCCTCTCTTGTTGATTCTCGGTGTCCGGCCCATCTCGCCGCTGCAGACCAACAGGATGTCATCCTGCAGCCCCCTGGCCTCGATGTCCTCGATGAATGCGGCCACCGCGTGGTCAAACGTGGTGCCGACGGCTTCCATCCCATCGACCATGTTCAGGTTGTTGCCGTCAGCATGCATGTCCCAGACACCGTCGTAGCTGGCGTGGAGCGTGACGAAGCCACATCCCGCCTCGCACAATCGCCGGGCCATCAACAGCAGCCGTCCCAGTGTCTTGGCGTGACCAGTGTAGTAGCCCCGCTTGCCGCGATTGACCTTGTCCCAGTTGTGGGAGCGTGCCAGGTGAGCCGTGTCGTAGTGAGCCAGTGTCCTGCGATCGACCCGCGAGAGGTCCAGCGCGTCACGGACGCCGCCACCGAGTAACAGTTGGAAGGCCTGGGAGGTGAGCGAGTCGATGGTGTCAAACTGGCCGCTGGCATCCAGTCGATTGTTGAGCCGGTCGAGTTGCGAGAGCAATTCGCGACGGTCAGTGAACAGGCGATCGCGGTCCAGGCGAACCGTCATGTTTTCCTGGAGTTTTCCGTTGCCCCCGGGAACGAACGGCGCATAGGTGTCCCCGTAATCGCCGGTCGCCGAGAGATTTCCACGGGCACGGCCACGGGTCACCTTGTCGGTGATCGCCTGGGGGAACAGCACCATGTTGGTCGGCAGGCCGGTGTCGCTCCGGGTGGTGCCGGCGACACGTGCGTAGTGGACACCGATACTGGCATCGAGCGAATCGGAGCTGACAAAGGGCTTGATGTTGTGGCCGCCGTTGTTGGTCTGGTAGCTGCGGACGACGGTCAACTTGTCGGCGTGCCTGGCCAGCCGGTTCATCGTCCCACCAAAAAAGACACCCGGCAGGCTCGTCTGGATCGTGCCGTTGACCGTGCGGATACCGCCGGGTGCGTCTGGCTTGGGGTCAAACGTTTCGAATTGGCTGGGGCCACCCTGCTGGAACAGGAAGATCACACTCTTGCCGGTCAACACGCTTCGTCCGGTGCCGGCCCGGGCTTGGCCGGCCAACAGGCCGGGCAGCGTGAGTCCACCGAGTCCGAGACTGCCGGCGGAAAGCAACTCGCGACGGCTCATTGCGCGGCCCGAACGGCCGTCGTCGTTTTCCAGGAAATCCAGCATGGTCAAGCTCCGGGCGACTCCCTGCCCGCGGTAAGTGACGTGGTGATCCTGGAGGATGTGTCGTGTGTGCGACCGACTGCCTAGACCAGTTCGCGGATCGGGTCGCCGACATCCAGCAGGTACTGCGGTCGGCCATTGGTGTCCGCGATGGTGGTCTTGGAGGCATCGATGCCAAGATTGTGGTAGAGCGTCGCGAAGACATCCTTGAAGTGGATGGGTCGTTCGGTGGGGGCACCGGCCTGTCGGTCGGTTTTGCCGATGACCTGTCCGGCCTGGCAGCCGCCGCCGACGATCAGGGCCGGGCTGACCCGTGGCCAGTGGTCGCGGCCACCGTTCTTGTTGATTCGCGGTGTCCGCCCGAACTCGCCCCAGGCCACGATCGTGACATCGTCAAGCATCCCCCGTTGTCCGAGGTCTTCGACGAGTGCGGTCAGGCCCTGGTCGATGATCGGTGCCATTTGTCTCACTCGCGGGAAGTTCTTCGAGTGAGTGTCGAAGTCACTGATGGTGAGACTGACCACACGGACTCCCGCCTCGATCAATCGACGGGCCAGCAGAAACTTCAGTGACCCCTCGGGGCCCTCGCTGGTCGAGAATCGTTCGATCCTATCCGGCGGCGCCTGGTAGCGGGCGAGCACCTCGGCGGGTTCGTTGCTGAAGTCGAGGGCTTCGGCAAAGCGTCCGGAAGTGAGAATGCCGACGGCCTGCTGCGTGAAGCGGTCCATGGCGGTCATCATGCCACTGGCATCGACGTCGCGCTTGATTCGGTCGAGGCCGGCCAGCAATTGCCGCCTGGTGCGGATTCGGCCCAGGGACAGTTCGGGGTTGAGCGTGAGGCTGGTGGTGTGGTTGTTCCCCAAGCGGGCCAGTTCACCCTTCATGCCGGTCTCGAGTTCCCGTGAGAACGTCTTGGAGAGATCGGGGCGGAAGGGGCCGTAGGAGGGGCCCAGGAATCCGGGGCGACCGCTGTTCCGAACCAGGGGACGGCCCTGCATCAGGTCGACGAACGCCGGCGCGGTGTCCTCGGTCGATCCCAACAGCTTGTTGATCACGCATCCCATTGCCGGGCGTCCGCCGAGCGACTGAAGGTCAGCGGGTCCGAATCCGCTCTGGCATTGGAAGGCGTCGTGACGACCAGCCGATCCAACCAGCGAGCGGATGTAGGAGAACCGGTCGGCCATTGCCGCCATCTTGGGAAACAGCTCACAGATCTGGAAACCGGGCAGACTGGTGCGGACCGGCAGGAACTCGCCCCGGATTTCAGCCGGCGCGTGTGGTTTCATATCGATCGTGTCCATCTGCGGTGGACCACCGTCGAGATGGATATTGATGATGGCCTTGTGAGAGGAACCGATTCCGGAGGCACTTTCAGCGCGGAGCAGGCTTGCCAACGTCAAACCACCGAACCCGGCCGCACCGGCCGAAAGAAATTGACGGCGAGAAATCCCGTCACAATGCCGGATTGATCGATCCCGCAGTGTCAGCATGGTCCACTCCTGAAGCTGTTTCGCTCGAGTTTTCGAACGGATCCTGTTACTAGAATCCCACGTTTTCGAGGGATTTGCAACATCGGACAGCCCCGATGCGTTTTCAAGACTGTCTCACCTTTGCGCATCGACAGACCGGTTGGCGGTTGGCCAGCAAACTTGTCAAACCCCGGTTGTGGCGACGCTTTGTCTGCCCACTGTTTGCCGGCTGTTTTGACACGATTTCAGGCACGAGAAAACTGTTGGCACGTGCCGTGACGGGCGATAAAGAACGAGTGCGAGAGGGGGGATTCGAACCCCCAATCCCTGTCGGGAACCAGATCCTAAATCTGGCGCGTCTGCCAGTTCCGCCACTCTCGCTATCTTCCTCGATTCTAGCTGTCCCGGCGAAACCACTCAAACGGCTGTCATCACTGCCGACGATCCAGTGTGTGAACGGATCTCACCCGCGGTTGACATGACCGGAAACGAGTTTCAAAATTGCCTCGCCCACCGATCCGTGGATCGTTTTCTCTCGACTCTCCAGTTCTTCTTTTCTAGCCCCAAAGGCTCTCGATGGCTTCCGGCAACGACGCGGCCCGTGTCGTGATTACCGGCGTTGGAGTGGTCTCGCCGATCGGAATAGGCCACGAGCCGTTCTGGCAAAGTCTCGAGGCGAATCGTGGGGGAATCGGTGAACTCGACCTGCCGTCGTCCACGCCGCTGCCGTCCCGGCTGATTGCCCCGGTGACGGGATTTAACCCCCTGGAGTTCCTGCCGTCGCGGAAACTGCTGAAAGTCATGTCACGCGATATCCAGCTGGGGGTGGCGGCCAGTCGGTTGGCTGTCGATGATGCGGGCCTGGATCGCGGCGAACAGGACCCCGACCGTGTGGGGGTGTCGTTTGGGACCGGGCGGATTTCGAGCCTGCCGGAGGACCTGGTGGCATCGGCCGAATTGATCGGGGACGGGCTCGATCCGGACACCGATGGCACGGTTGACTGGACCCGATGGGGGGAGGGAAGCCTGGGCCGGATTGCTCCGATGTGGTTGCTCAAGCGGCTTCCCAACATGCCCGCGTGTCATGTTTCCATCGGCCTGGATGCCAGGGGGCCCAACAACACGATCACGTCACGGGAGACCTCGGGCCTGCTCGCCTTGGCCGAGGGAGTTCGCGTGATCGAGCGTGGGGTTGCCGATTGCATGGTGGTTGGTGCCACGGGATCCCTGGTTCAGCCGGTTGACCTGGTCAAGTTGAACCTGGTCCGCACGCTCTCACAGAACCACGACAATCCCTCTGGATCGTGTCGGCCGTTCGACGTGGATCGGGATGGCACGGTCCTGGGAGAGGGGGCAGCGGCGTTCACGATTGAGCGGCTGGAATTTGCCCGTCGACGGGGTGCGGCCATCTACGCCGAAATCCTCGGTTGTGGAGCGGGGTGTGACGGGAATCGAGACGGGGGCGGAGACGGCCTGGTCAATGCGATCACCGCGGCACTGGATGACGCAGGGATCGAACCTGGTGAACTGGGGCATCTCAACGCCGGGGCCAACGGGTCGCCGGAAGGGGATTCGGTCGAGGCCCGGGCGATCCAACAGGTGCTGGGTCCGGCAGTGGATTCGGTGCCGGTCACGGCCCTTGCCGGTTTTTTCGGTCACTCCGACGCTGGCGGTGGAGCGATGGAATTGGCCGGTTGTCTGCTGTCCCTGCGTCACCGGCTTGTTCCGGCCACGCACGGCTTTGACTCGCCGGATCCCGGCTGCCAGCTCGACATTGTCTCGGGCACACCGCGGCCGATATCCAGCCCCTTGGGGCTCTCGTGCAACCGGACGGAATTTGGGCAGAGTGCGGCGGTGGTGGTCCGGGCGAGCTGAGCGGTATACCATCGGTAGTGACGTGGCCAGGATCGCGGAACTTCTGGCGGGTCGTGTTGCGGACCGGATTCCCATCGTATCGGCTACGAAGTCATCGACCAGGACGAACGTGATGTCGCAATCGGGGTCGACTGCTGGTGGCACCACCGGGCCGCGTCGCCGTCGTCGTCGCCAGTTGATCCGGGTCGTCGGACCGATCAGGCCGTCCACGGGAATCCAGAGACTTCGTCGGAGTCTCCGGGGTGGAGGTTTCAGCGCTGTGGTCAGCGTCTCGACTCACGTCCTGATCGTGACCGTGATGACCTGGTTCCTGTTTGAGCGAAATGATCTCAGGCTCGAGGAACCACTCGATCTCCGATGGCTGACGGCTCGTGAGGTGGAACAGAACGAGTCGTCGCGGGCCCCGGTACGGATCTCGTCAGTTCCCGACGGCACCCCCACCAACCCGATGCCGCCTGAACCTGCACCCGAGACCCCGGTGCCCACTCCCGCCACCCGTCCGGCCGTCGAGCCGGTCGACGTTTCGGGTCGGCTGGCATTGCGGACGCCCGAATTGAGGCGGAAACAGTTGCTGGAGATTGACGAGGGTGGCAAGAGCGACCTGGCCGTTCGCAGTGCCCTGGGTTGGCTGCGACGGCAACAGCAGCCGACGGGGAACTGGAGGCTGCACGAGGGCTACCCTGACGCGGGCCGGCGCACGGCTCGAACCGACACCGGGGCCACCGCCCTGGCCCTGTTGGCCTTCCTGGGGGCTGGATTTGACCACACCCGTGGAGAACACCAGCAAACGGTGGCCAGGGGAGTCAACTGGATGGTTGGCCAGCAGCGGGCCGACGGCAACCTGTTTGACATCGACGAGTTTGGTCGTGAGGAAACCTATTACGCCCATTCGATGGGGACCATCGCGTTGTGCGAGGCGGTGGCGTTGACTGCGGACCGGCGGCTGCGCGGGGCCGCCATCAAGGCTGTCGACTTCCTGGTCAAGACCCAGCAGCCGACCCGGGGAGGCTGGAAATACCAGCCGCAGACCGCCCAGAGCCGTGGAGATCTGTCGGTGACCGGCTGGGCATTGATGGCACTGCATTCGGCGCGGATTGCCGATATCGAGGTGCCCGAACAGTCGTTCGTGCTGGCCTCGAACTTCCTGGATTCTGTCGAGGTTCAGGATGGGGCCCGGTACCGTTACGAGCCCGAGTTCGACGTGTCGCAGGCGATGACTGCCGAGGGACTGTTGTGTCGTCAGTGGCTGGGTTGGCCTCGCGAGCATCCCGCCCTGGAAAGCGGTTCTCGATTTTTGCTTGGCGAGACGCACCGGCCCCGGTGGGACGGCGGCCGCAGGAACGTGTACGCCTGGTATTACACCGCACAGGTGTTGCACAACATGGGTGGTGGGGAATGGGAGGCATGGTACCGGGCGGTTCGAGATGAAATTGTCTCGCACCAGGCCCGCACCGGGAGTGTTCGCAAGGGCGCCGACGTGAGAGGCAGCTGGCATCCGTCTGATCCACGTGGCCAGTCGGCTGAGAAAGCCGATATTGCTGGACGGCTCTACCTGACGGCAATGTGTGTGTTGATCCTCGAAACCCCCTACCGTCACGTCAGTGTTTACGAGGTGCCGGGCTCGTCTGACGAGGAAAGTCCCACCCAGGACTGAGGTTCCTTGCCTGTCGAGTCGTCCCGGCAGCGAGTTTGGGGTTTGCAGCGGTGCGACCGACCGTCAGAATGCCCGGCCCAGCAGTTGTTCCCAACCTCGCATCCGGTCCCCTCGGATGGATCTCCTCGTCTCACCACAGTCCTCGTACCACGATGGGATCGAATTGTCCCGGGCGTGGCGGCCGGTCCCCGCGGTGGCGGATGGTGATTGCCGGGCGATGTCACAATGCCAGGAGAATGTTCGGCTGCGGGAGGATGTGTTGTCTCCATCGGCCCACCTGGTCGGTGTTTGTGGTTCGGGAATGCAGGCCCTGGCGGAGTTGCTGACGGGGCTGGGCTGGCGGGTCAGTGGATCGGATCGGCAAGTGGTCGACGACGTTGCCGAGTTGTTGGGTCGTCGAGGCCTGAGAATTCTCCAGGGGCACTCGGCAAAGCACTTGCCGGCAGACGCGGACGTCCTGGTACACAGCCAGGCGATTGGTCCGGAAAATGTGGAGCGTGTCGAGGCCGCCGGTCTTGGGATTCCCCAGCTGTCCTACAGCCAGATGTTGGGTCGGCTGATGTCGGGTCGCGTGGGCGTCTCGATTGCGGGCACTCATGGAAAGAGCACCACGACGGCTATGCTGGCGTCGTTGCTGGACACGGCCGGGCTGGCTCCCTCGGCGGTAGTCGGCGCCCGCCTGGTTGGTCGTGAGTCCAGTGGCTGGGCGGGAGTCGGTGACCTGATGGTGGTCGAAAGTTGTGAGTACCGTCGCAGTTTTCTTGACCTGGCACCGCGTTACGCGGTGATCACCGGAATCGAACCCGATCACTTCGATTGCTACGCGTCGCTGGATGAGATGACCGAGTCGTTCGGTGAGTTCGCCGCATCGGTCGATAGGTCGGGTTTGCTGCTGGCCCGGGCCGATTGCCCGGAGACGTTGGCAGCGGCGGCGAGAGCGTCGGCACGAGTCAAGACATTTGGGCGGTGTGCGGGGGCCGACTGGCAGGCGATGGACGTCCGCAAAACACAGTCGGGCAGCCGATTTGCACTGGTCTACCGCGGTGATCACCTCGGCGAGATCACCGTGCCGGTGCCCGGTCGTCACAACGTGGACAACGCCCTGGCGGCGGCGGCCATGGCGCGTGAACTGGGAGTCGCGACGGACCTGGTTCGTGACGGGTTGCTGGGCTATGCGGGCCTCCACCGGAGGTTTCATCGGCTGGGTTCCTGGCGCGGTGTGACCATCGTCGACGACTACGCGCATCATCCAACCGCCATCCGAGCCACGCTCGAGACGGCTCGGGAAACTTACAGTGGGCGTCGCCTGTGGTGTGCATTTCAACCGCACCAGGTTTCGAGAACCGTCTCGTTGTTTGATGAGTTTGCGGCGAGCCTGGGGCTGGCCGACCGCGTGCTGGTGTTGCCGGTTTATGCGGCGCGCGAAGACAATCGAAAGTCGGTGCTGGTCAGTGAGGAATTGGTCGGTCGGGTCGACCGATCGGTGCCCGCAACGTGTTGTCGTCTCGTCGGGTCTCTTGACCACCTCGTCGAGACTCTAGACGATGAGGCACAACCAGGGGACGTGCTGATAACGATGGGAGCCGGAGACATCGACCGGGTTCAACATGAGTTCACTCGCTGATTTTAGTGACATCACACAACACGACCGATCTCTCGCGGAATGGACCTGGCTGAAGGTCGGTGGGCCGGCCGAGCACCTGGTTGAGCCGCGTTCGATCGACGAGGTGGCCGCGGTCGTGCGCTGCTGCCACGAGACCGGAGTGCCGTGCCGCGTTTTGGGCAGCGGTTCCAACCTGCTGGTTCGAGACGAGGGCGTCCAGGGTGTGGTGCTGCGGTTGTCGGAAGAGGCGTTCGGAGAAGTGTCGGTCGAGGGAACATCGGTCACCGCCGGTGCCGGTGCTCTGCTCTCGCACCTCATCTCTCAGAGTGTCCGCTCCGGATTGTCCGGCCTGGAGACCCTGGTCGGCATTCCCGGGACGGTGGGGGGAGCACTGCGAGGAAACGCGGGAGGCCGCAGTGGTGACGTGGGGCAGAGTGTCCAGAGCGTGACGGTGATGACGGCCACCGGGGACCAGTTTGTCCGAAGCGAGGATGAATTGTCTTTCGGTTATCGACACAGCAGCATCAATGAACTGGTGGTGCTCGAGTGCACGTTCTCGCTGTCGGAAGGCGATATCGACGAGACACTCAAGCGAATGCGGAAGCTGTGGATCATGCGTAAGGCGACCCAGCCGATGGCCCATCAGTCGGCCGGCTGCATCTTCAAGAATCCTCGAGGCATCAGTGCCGGCAGCCTGGTCGAACAGGCTGGACTCAAGGGCGAATCGATTGGTGGTGCCACGATCAGTGAACGGCATGCCAACTTCATCATCACCACACCCGAGGCGACCTCCAGCGATGTCCTCGCGTTGATTGAACAGGCTCGCGGCCAGGTGGCCAAGCAGTTTGGTGTTGATCTGGAGCTCGAAATCGGCATCTGGTAAGACGCCGTGGTGTCGTTTCCCGTTCATCATTTCGACCCGGCTCACGGTCGAGTTGTGCCCCGCGTGAGTGTGCTTGCCGGAGGATTGTCTTCCGAGCGAGAGATCAGCCTGGCCAGTGGAACTGCGGTTGCGACCGCGCTGCGCGAGTTGGGCGAGGAGGTGCGCGAACTGGATCCCTCCGAGGTGCAGGTCTCCCATTGCGACTGGGAACCGGGGGAAGTCGCGTTGCTGGCATTGCATGGCCGTGGTGGAGAAGACGGCCAGATCCAGTTGGAACTCGAAACGATTGGCGTGGCCTACACCGGCTGCGGTGTTGCGGCATCACGACAGGCATTCCGCAAGAGCCGTGCGAAGGCCTGCTTCGAGTTGGCTGGTGTGCCGACTCCCGAGGCGATGATCCTGGAACGTGGTTCCGATCCGGTCCTGCCCATCGGCCTGATCGATCGGTGTGGCTCCGCCGTGGTGGTCAAGCCGGATGCCCAGGGCAGCAGTCTCGGGGTGCGGCTGGTCAGAACACCCTCTGACTATTCGGAAGCTCTCGATTTGGCTTTTTCGCTGGGATCGCGGGTCCTTGTCGAGCGGGCGGTGCTGGGACCGGAATGGACCGTGGGGTGGTTGGACGATCAGCCGTTGCCGCCGACGCTGATCGAGACCCCGCGTGGACTCTTTGATTTTGAAGCGAAGTACGAGGACACGGAGACGGGATTGACATTTCCTTCCCCGGTGCCGGGATCGACGGCTGCCCAGGTGATCCAGGTGTCCAGGCGGGCTTGTGAGGCGATCGGGACCCGAGGGCTGGTTCGAGTTGACCTGCGGGTTGACGAGGCGGGCAATCCGTGGGTGCTGGAGGTGAACACGATTCCCGGACTGACCGCCCACAGCCTTGTTCCCCGGGCGGCCGCGGAGGCCGGCCTGGAACTCGGCCAACTCGCTCGTCAGATGATCCTCTCGGCCAGCAACACGCTGCGTGGTTGTCATATTCGTCAGGACCAGATGCCGGGTTTTCTTCCACGGGCGGTTTCCTGATCGGCGACTCGTGAGCGGGTTGTCCGGTTGCCGAAAAGCATCGATGCGGAGCTTCGTGTCTGTTGCAACAGGCGGTGCCCAAGAGCCGGGCCGGGGGACATGATGGTCGAGACGAGCGAGACGAGTGGACCGGATCCGGTCGGCGGCGGAATTGCGGCGGTGCTGTGGCGACCCGGTGTTCTCGTGCTGGTGGCCCTGGTGCTGGTCTCCACGGTACTGCTCCCGAAGGTCATCGATCGGCTGCCTGAATTGAAAGACCGTCCCGAGTACCAGTTGACTCGGGATGCGGTCGAGATCATTCCCTCACCGCCGGCGTGGATTCCCGGCGAGTTTGTGGCCCGGGCGACTGGTTCGGATTCCTGGCCCCGGGAGGGAACCTCGATACTGGAACCGGACGTGTTGCAGCGGGTGTCGGACTCGTTCGCGGCACGACCATGGGTGGCCGAGGTCCGGGCGGTCGAACGCCGGGTGCCGGCGGGCGTGGTGGTGCGATTGGTGTATCGTCGGCCGGTCGCGTGGATCGAGACGGCTGGTTCCCCGGTGGCCGTTGATGTCAACGGGGTGCGATTGCCGGCCGGGGATCTCACGGGTGAGACAGCGACGAATTTTCCGGTGGTTCGCGGTGTGACCAGCCAACCTCCGTCGGCGGATGCCAGCGAATGGGAGGATCGCGGCGTGGTGGCCGCAGCACGACTGGCTGATGAACTCAAGTCGCACTGGAAACCGTTCGACCTGAGCGTGATCGTGGTCCAGCGAGACCGCGAGAGGGTGTTCCTGGAATTGTTGACCCAGGGGGGGTCGCGGATTGTCTGGGGGCGGCCGCCGGGGACCCGACATCCCGGCGAGTTGACCGTGTCACAGAAGATCGGTCGCCTCATGCAGTTCATCTCACACTTCGATTCACTCGATCCGCCTGGTGGACCATTTGAAATCAACATCCGTCACTGGCGCGAAATCATCTACCGGCCCTTGAATTCCGAGAGTGCCAGGAGATTGACGTTGCCGGTGATTCGGTGAGACACGCCGGACCCGACGCTCGTCCGGCGTGAGACTGCTTGACCGTGTCGGATCACCACGGGCCTGATGTCGTCTCTGACTGGCGACCCGAACGCAATTGGCGGAAGTGGTGACGAGTCCGGAAAACTTTTTTGACCGTCTCGACGCGGGGGGTATAATCAAGGGACCTCTCTGAGGGGGTCGGTGGTTCTCTCCGGCCGGCGTCCGATTCTTGGTCGCCAGATCAGTTGTCACGGCAACTCGCATAGCATTCACTCTGAATTTCATGGATTCACAAAGCCCGCAGTCGGGATCGCCGGTTCAAGATTCCGGCGACAGCACTTCCGACCAGCCTGGTGTTCCGAACCAGCCGGTTGCGGGTTTGTCCGATGATGCGGCAGCGACGGTAATCAGTGCCGAGCAGCAGTGGCTGGGCGAGTCGATCCCGATGGGGCCGGGTTCGACGTTGTGTGGTCGATTGTTTCCACCGGCACCAACGATCGTCGACGGTGTCGCCACCGCAGGGTCCTCGACGATCCAGAGTCCTGTTGGTGTTGAACTGGACCATTTCATCATCGACGAGCGGATTGGTGTTGGGGGAATGGGTGCGGTGTTTCGTGCCCGTGATACCCGGCTGGGTCGTGGCGTGGCCTTGAAGGTGCTCAGCCCGGTCCAGTCGTTGGATTCGGGTGCGGTACAGCGTTTTCGGAATGAAGCGCGGGCGGCAGCGGGGCTGGACCACGACAACATCGCACGGGTCTTCTACGTGGGTGAGGATCGTGGGTTGCACTTCATTGCGTTTGAGTACATCACCGGCACCAATGTCCGTGATCTCATCGCCGCCGGTGGCCCCCTCGATCCGGCCGACGCCGTCAATTACACGTTGCAGATTGCCTCGGCGTTGGTCCACACCAACTCCGTCGGAGTGGTTCATCGCGACGTCAAGCCGTCGAACATCATCATCACCCCGACGGGACGAGCCAAGTTGGTCGACCTGGGCTTGGCCCGAAATCCCGAGTTGAACCAGACGTCGGAGGACTTGACTTCCGATGGGACCACGCTGGGGACCTTCGATTACATTTCTCCCGAGCAGGCTCGTGATCCTCGGGGGGTGGATGTCCGCTGTGACATCTATTCCCTGGGTTGCACTCTGTATCACATGCTCACCGGAGAGCCGCCCTATCCCGACGGCAACGCGTTCCAGAAACTGCTCGATCACCAGGGGAAACAGCCTCCCGATCCAGCCCGCAAAAACGCCCGTGTCTCGGAACGGCTCTCGAGTGTGATCCGGCGGATGATGGCCAGTGATCCCGACAAGAGATTCGCGACGCCCGAGGCGTTGATTCGCGAGTTGATGTTCGTGGCCGAGGAGCTGGGCCTGAAGGGTGTGTCTTCAGAAGGCATGGTCTGGATGTCGGCCGGAGCACTTTCAGGTCGCAACTGGGAAAAGCACATCGGGTGGATGACGACTGTTGTCCTGTTGCTGATTGTGGTGGTCGTGTTGAGATTTCAGCCAGTGGACCGGGGAGGATCGGTTCCGACTGGTGACGACTTCGCCCTGGTCGGTGATGCTGCAGCGGACAATATCACGGGTTCGGGCCCCGAGGTCGTTGATCCGGCGAGCCTGCCACCTCTCAGCGACGCGGTGTCGGGGGATGGAGGCACCCCGGCATCAGGCAGTGATGATGGAGTGACACAGGCGGCCGATCCGCCAGCGGGTAACAGCGACGGGGCCGAACCCTCCGGTGCCAAGGGGCTGCCACCTGTCGGCCGAGTGGTGGCCGGGACGTCGGAAAAATCCGCTCCGAAATCAGTTGCCTCGCAACCGGATGCGACCAGGGTCGAGGTCCCACCGGAGACCAAGCCCGTGGAGCCATCGGCGGTTCCCGCAGCCGCCGTGCCGCCATCTCCGGTGCTGGTGATTTCGGTTGATGGAACGCGGCAGCGTTCCTACCCCACCCTGAACGCGGCGCTGGTGGACGCGGTTGACGGTAGCCAGATCGTTCTGCGGTACAATGGGGTGCGTGTTGAGAATCCGGTCCGGGTGGCGAAGAAGAACATCACGATTCGGGGAGCCGAGGGGTTTCGGCCGGGGATCGAGTTTCGTCCCAAGAAGACTGGTGATGGTGTCCAGCCGCGGATGATCACCGTCACCGCCGGCCCCTTGCAGGTGATCAACGCCGAGTTGAGGATGGTGGTGCCACGTGGAGAGTCCACCTCACTGGCCATGCTCTCGTTGCAGCGGCCCGAGCAAGTCCGGCTCAGGAATGTCGTGGTCACTGTCGTCAATCCGGCCCGGCACCCGGTCACGGTGATCGAATTGACTCCCGAGCCCGGTGTGATGCGGAATATGAAGAAGATGATGAAGGAGGGGATGGAGATTGAGCCGCTGGAGATCACGATTGACCGAAGTCTGATCCGGGGGCACGCCGACCTGGTCCGTGTGAGGCAGACCGATCCCGCCGAGTTGTCCCTGAACCATTGCGTGCTGGGACTGGGTGGTTCGCTGTTGCACGCAACAGGAATCGGGGGCACGGCGCCCAAGAAACGTGGAGTTGTCGAACTCGATCTCGTCCACGTCACGGCCTTGGTGGGTGAGAACCTGATCCGGCTCGACAGTGGGGAGGAGCGGCGGTATGTGCCGTCTGTTCGAGCTCATTCCCGAGACAGCATCTTTTCACATGTCAACGATCGTCCCCTGGTGTCGATGGCCGGCAACATTGATCTCGAGATGTTTCGAGGACTGTTGGCCTGGCGCAACGGGGAAAAGAACTTCTTTGATGATTACTCGGTGTTCTGGTGGCTGGGTTCAGACAAGGACACCATCGATTTCACCGGCTGGAAGCAGCAGTGGTCACCGGCCGGTTCCCGCAATGGGACGGTGGCCTGGCAGTCGCCCCGCGCGACGGGTGATGAATTGGCCTGGGATCGCCTCGGGCTGGCCGACTTCCGGTTGGCTGATGAGGCGGCACCGGAGAATCGGCCAGTCGCCACCGACGGGACTGATGCGGGAGCCAATCTCAGCCTGTTGCCGGAGGTGTCTCGGGTCGTGGTTCCGACTCCCGAGTGAATCGATGGCCACCAACGGCAGCTGTCCGGTTGACTAGAGCCCGGCCAATCGCGGGATGTCCTCCTGCGAGATTGGCTCGGCCAGCCTGGCGCCCAGTTGCGAAACAATTCGTGCGGCTGCGTGGTGGGCCAGCCGGGCCGACTGCTCAAAATCCAGGCCGTTGGTCAACCCGTAGAGCACGCCAGCGGCGAACATGTCGCCGGCCCCGGTTGTATCGATCGCCGTTGTGGCAATTCCAGGCACGTGGGTCAATTTCCCGTTTTCGACCAGGACGGCACCCTCGGCCCCGAGCGTGACGGCGACTCGTGGAACCCATTCTCCCAGCTGTCGGGCACATTCCCGAGAATCCTCGTTTTCCAGAAGACTCCGGGCCTCGTCCTCGTTGCAGAACAGGATGTCGACCGGTCCCTGCGCCAATTCCAGGAACTCGTCGCGGAACAGGTCGACCAGGAAAGAGTCCGAGATGGTCAGGGCCAGTGTCGCATCGGAACTGGCTGCGAGTTCCACGGCACGATAGGCCGCCTCACGAGGTGTCGGGGCGCTGAAGAGGTAGCCCTCGACGTAGACTGCCTTCGAGCGTCTCAGCAGTTCGGGGTCGACATCCCCGGGGCCGACGTCGGCCGAGACGCCGAGATAGGTGAGCATGGTTCTCTGGGCGTCATCGGTGACCAGGACCAGGCAGGTCCCGGTCGGTCCATCCGAGAAGGGGACGTCCACCGTGACCGTGTTGGCTCGCATGTCATCGAGGCAGAAATGTCCCAGCGGATCGTCGCCCACCTTGCCGGCGTAAGCCGTACGGCCACCCAATCCGGCAATTCCCAGGATGGTGTTTGCCGCGGAACCACCGGCACACTGGTTTCGAGGCAATTCGCCGAGTGCTTCCAGAACTCTCTGTTGGGTCTCGTGGTCGACCAGTGTCATTGCGCCCTTGGCGAACCCGAGAGACTCGAGCAGATCGTCGCTGACCTGGACCTGGATGTCGACTAGCGTATTGCCCACGCCGTAGACGTCGAGTGTCATGAGGGGACCCCGGTTGAGGAAGAGGTGTCGGAAGGAGGGAGGTCGGTGAAGAGGAACGTGCCGGTGGCGGTTGCCACGAGTTGACCGTTGTCGCATCGCACCTCGCCGGTGGCCACCACCGATTGCCGACCGGTGTGGCGGACTTCTCCGGTGGCCACCAACCGTTCACCAGGAAAGGCCGGGCGGATGAAATTGACGTTCAGTTGGGCGGTGACGGCCACGCGGTCGGGTGGCGACACCGTGCTGGCGGCAATTCCCAGGGCGGAATCGAGCAGCGTGGCGGTCACCCCACCGTGCAGGATCGGCAGGTTTCTGAGATGTCGGTCGTCGACGGTCACGGTCAGTTCGCATCGCCCCCCACCCCAGTCAATCGGCTCGATGCCGAGCAATTCCATCAGGTGGTCCCCGGACGGGACAGTGGGGTCGACGGGGTATGAGCCGGAATTGTTCATGGTTTCTGGATCGTGCCGTCAGGATTGCGGATGTTGCCCCAGGAGAGGTCGAAAGGCGGGTCGTCGGTGACGGGGAATTGTGCCGCGAGTGCCTCGTCAATGTCGATTCCCAGGCCCGGTGTCTCGTTGGCGTGGAAATAACCGTCACGGAGTTCGGGGGATCCAGGGAAACAGTCGATCTCGGCCTGGCAGAATCCGTGAGCCTCCTGGATGCCAAAGTTGGGGACGGCGAGGTCGAGATGGATGTTGGCAGCGTGACCCACCGGTGAGACATCACCGGGACCATGCCAGGCCGTGCGGACGCCGAAGAACTCGCACAGGGCCGCCATCTTTTTTGCGGGGCTGAGTCCACCGACCTGGGAGATATGCACGCGGATAAAGTCGATCAGCCGTTCGGAGACGAGCCGGGTCCATTCGTTCGGGTTGTTGAACAGTTCGCCCATCGCGATCGGGGCGGTGGTCGCTCTGCGGAGGTTGTCGAAATACCCCACGTCCTCGGGAGCGAGTGGATCCTCGACGAAGAATGGACGGAATTGTTCCAGGTCCCGGCAGAGTTGAATGGCCAGCACCGGTGGGATTCGTTCGTGGATGTCGTGTAGCAGTTCGACCTGGTCACCGAGTTGGTCACGGATATGTGAAAACAACCGGGGAACAAGCCGAGCGTAGGGCTTGTGGGACCACGTCTCGGCACGACGGTTGGCCGGTACCGCGTCGTCTCCACCGGAAGTGGGGGAACCGTAGGTCGAGGCTCCCGGGACCGCGACCTGGATTCTCACGTGACGGTAGCCCTCCTCCTGGAATCCTCGAACGGAATCCTCGACCTCCTCGAACGTCTCGCCGGTTGCGTGACGGTAGGTGTCGACCGCGTCACGGCATTTTCCGCCCAGCAATTGGTACACCGGCAGCCCGGCGTGCTTGCCAAGGATGTCCCACAGGGCCATGTCGACACCACTGATGGCATTGTTGAGCACCGGACCGTTTCGCCAGTAGGAACTGACGAAGGACGATTGCCAGATGTCTTCAATGTCCAGGGGGTTCTTGCCAAGCAGAAATGGACGCAGGTACTCGTCGACGGCAGTTGCGACCACCCGGGCCCGCTGGGTGAACGTGGCACAACCGAGCCCGTAAAGACCGGGCTGGTTGGTGTCGACCCGGACGACGACCAACCGGATTCCCGCTGGAGCGGTCAGGATGGACCGGACATCGGTGATCTGGGTATCGGTGGCAGCCATTGGGCCAGGGGTCTCCAGTTCCACGGGACGACACGTGCCTCCAAGACTAGTCGCTGGGGTTGGATCCGTCGAACGTGGATGATTGGTTGGCTCGTTGTGACCCCGGAGAGCAAGGGGTAAGGTAGATTGGTTTGGCTGAAGGATATTCGGGACGGGATCGGGCATGGGCGGTGAGTTGGCTTTCGATGTGGAAACCGGCGTGGTGTTCCGCAATCCGAATGCGCACATTTCCAGTCGGCATGCCTATTTTCCGTCGGCGATTCCGCTGGGAAATGGAGAGATACTGGTTTCCTACAACACCGGTGAGGCGTTCGAGTCCGAGGACCTGCGAGTCCACCTGTCCCGGTCGAGTGACGGTGGTCGGACGTGGTCCGATGCGGCGCGGCTGCCTGTTCCCGATGTCGGTGCCGGTGTTTCCGAGGGGGTCAAGATGGCCCGGGTCTCCGATGGAACAATCGTCGGGCTGTTGCAGCGACATGATCGACGCGAGTTCTCGGGCGAGGGATTGACGAATCCCGAGACGTTGGGATTTGTTCCGACACGATTCGAGACGACCACATCGACCGATGGGGGTCGGACATGGAGCACCCCGGTTCGGGTCGCTCCACCGTTGGAGGGCCCGGAGTGGGAACTGTGTTGCCCGATCACCGAACTCACTGATGGCCGCTGGTTGCTGGTCTCCGCCACCTGGCCCGACTGGGAAGGACGTTTGCCGAACGGTCACCAGTTGGTTGCGTTCGTGTCAAACGATCGTGGCGCGAGTTGGCCCGAGTGCATGAGGGTGATGAGCGAACCGGAGTCCGAGGCGGTGATCTTCTGGGAATCGAAAATTGTCGAATTGCTCGATGGACGCCTGCTGGCGGTTGCCTGGTGTCATGATCTGCCCGGGGCGGTCGACCGGCCCAACCAGTTTGCAATCAGTGCCGACGGTGGTGCCAGTTGGACGCGACATCGTTCAACCGATCTGATCGGTCAGACGCAAACCCCGCTGGTCATCGGCCAGGACCACGTCTTGGTGGTGTATCGCCGCACCGATGAACCGGGCTTGTGGTTGCAGGAGGTGCGAATCGAGGGTGATGACTGGGTGAACCGAGCGGCGCGACCCCTCTGGGGACACGGTGCCGAGGGAGCCACGGACATGGGAGAATCGATGTCCGAAAATTTCCGCGGCCTGAGATTTGGTGCCCCGTCGGTCGTGCGGCTTGACGACGGAGCAGTTTTTATCGTCTTCTGGTGCTACGAAGACAATGTCAGTGTGATTCGCTGGTTTCGATTGGAACCGACCCCGGTGGCATCCGCCGCTGAATAAAGTGAAGGGAAGTGCCTGATGGCCGATGAACCAAAGATCGACGATCCGGGGGAATTGTCCAACGAGGAATCCAGCCAGGAGCCGGTTGTGGATGACGTCCCTGTTGTGCGGAATTCGCGTGGTATACGGCTGTTACGCCGCAGCGCGGTGTTCTTTTTGGCAGTTTGGGCGATTGTGGAGATCAGTTCGCCACTTTGCAGTGGCTACTCGCTGGGCGCACTGGAAAGTGCTTATGACGCCAGTGGCAAAAAGGGGCTGACCCTCAAAGCGGCCCAGGGGCACGCGGTGGGACTGGCGATGATGTCATTCCGTGTGGAAAAGGCTGAAAGAAAGGGCCAGCGTTCTGTCCAGTTCGCCGTCTTTCGTTGGCCGAGCGTGTTTAGGAGCTACTCGTTTGAAGTCGAGGTTGAAAAGGTCAAGAAGGCGGGCGACACAGAGGGAGTGATTGTCGTTCGTTCACAGCCCTACATTTTTCAGGAGAAAATTGTCTACCCGGTGGTGCAGCCCAAGGCCGAACGTGATTCACCGCAAATGCAGTTGATGATGCTCGACCACGAAACCGATTCGGTTGGGACTCACCGGGTCGAGAGGTGGCAGGTTGAACGGGCGGTCAAGAACAAGGGATCCGATGTCATCCCGCATGATGTTTTGCCCAGCCTGCTGGAGTTCTTCGACAAGTCGGACAAAAACAAAGACGGTGTCGTGACTGCCGGGGAACTGGGAATGCAGGAAGGGATCGGTCCCAGCGATGCCGACAAGTCGAAGTCGAAGTCGAAGTCGAAGTCGAAGTCGAAGTCGAAGCCGAAGCCGAAGCCGAAGTCGAAGTCGAAGTCGAAGTCGAAGTCGAAGTCGAAGTCGAAGTCGAAGTCGAAGTCGAAGTCGAAG
>PBOU01000117.1 GCA_002724415.1 Planctomycetaceae bacterium | reverse complement strand
TTTCTGGGAATAACGCAAATCGTTAGCCGGTAGCTACCGACAGAACGAGCCGACTCGGTCGACCTTCCCCGTGGTAAACGGTCTGGGTAGCAACTACCGCGTCATCGAGTGAACCAAAGCCAGCGCCGGAAGTGACGTTGAGGTTCCTGTCAAACCTAGGAAAGTTGGCGGAAGCAACCTCGAGTCGAATCTGGTGGCCCGGCAGGAAAGTGTGGCCGAGATCCCAGAGGTCGATCTCCACCTTCTGGACGGTGCCCGGCCCAACCGGATCATTTGGGAAGGCTCTGCTCAGGCGGACAATTCCATCAGCAAGGTTGGCGGCAATCCCGTCAGGTTCGACATCCAACAACTTTGCTGTGAAGTCAGTATCCACTGCGCTGGTACTGACCCAAAGCACACACTTGACTGGTCCACTGACGGCAACGGCTTCGGTCAGCACCGGACTGGTGTAACAGGCCACGTCAGACCGCTCCTCGACCGGCGTTTGGTCGTAGACGCCGGCAAGTTGAATGAACGGCATCAGGATCTTTCCACCGACAGTCGGTGTCGGATCCGCTGGGTCGTAATCGAAGGTGTCAGCTAGCTCTGACTCAGGCGTTTCCAGCACGAGTTCACCCTCGTTTCGCGCTGCTGCGTCGCCGCCCGTGGAACTGAGGTACCAGCAGGTCTCCACGCCGACAGGAGGCCATACGTCGACCTCGTTCCAGCAGTTCTCCCCCATTTGCCAGTACCGGACCCCACAGGATTCGCCGCTCGTCTCCTCCTTGACCCACCGATCCATCCAGTCAAGTACGAGCGAACCGGAGAGTCCGACTCCCGAAGCTGCCTCAAGTCCGAACTCCCAAACCCCGTTGGAACTGGTTGAAAACGGATTTACGTAACTCGCGTGTTCCCATGGACCCACGACCATTCGATGGTTGGAACGACCTGGTTCAGCACCCACGCTGGTGATCTGCCGGTACAGATCGAAATGCGACTTGAGGAAGTTGTCGTGCCACCCCACAATGCTGAGTATCGGCGCCGTGATCTGTGGGGCCTTCTTGAGAATGTTGATCGAGTCCCAGTACTCGTCATATGAGGAATGTTCGAGCCACTCTTCGTAACAGGGCGATACCCCGTTCCGAAGTTCCGGGTGCTGATCGACGGGGAGCCGCCTGACGACCTCAGGTAGGTCGATGATCGCTTGCGAAAGATCCGACTTGCTTCGAGCACGCTCGTCCTCGCTGCACTCGAGGCGTCCTATCGACTCGATGCCCAGCATGTACGCCCAGTAGACGTTCCAGCCGAGCTCGAAGCAACCAGAGGTGTAAATCCAATTGTCATAGGGGTTGGCGTTAGTACCCAGCACGGTGCACGCCTTGACTTCATCGAAGCCCTGGGCCACTAGTTGCAAAGCCGAGACCGCCGAATATGCAGTGCCATAGGTTCCGATCCGACCATCGCACCAAGGCTGGTCCAACACCCAACGAACACAGTCAGCACCGTCGTTGCCTTCGTTGAAGAAAGGGTCCCACTCTCCTTCTGAGAGTCCCCGGCCTCGGACCTGCTGAATGACGACCGCGTAGCCACGCTCGACTGCAAGAAAAGGGTTGAGCATAAGTACGTGGGTGATGAACCCTGCGGAAAGGCTTCCGCGAACTCGGAAGACGAGAGTCGGCCACGGTCCATCCCCATGGGGGTGGTAGACGTCTGTGACCAAGTTGGTTCCATCGCCCATCAAGACACCGTGGCCACGCTCAACATGGATGAGGTCGTCCATCACATCTCCTTCGTCACACGTCACTGGGATGCCGGTCCAGAGAACGCACCGGCTTTATTTCGACACATCTTCGGCTAGGCGGTCCCAGGTATCTGCTGTCAGGCCGTCTTCTCGGAGCCGGTACTTCTCGACACGCTGCGCGTGATTCTTGGGAAGTTCCTCAACTTGTCGGACATAACGCGGAACAGCGTGATCTGACATCCGTCCGCGGCAGTAGTCGATTAACTCCAGAGGATCGAAGGTTGCCTGATCTCGAGGCACTACGGCGATCATGACCTCTGCTTCGCTGAGATCGGAGTCAACTCCATACGCCGCCGATTCGACTACCTGGTCGGAACTGTTGACCGCGGACTCAACCTCCCAAGATGAGATATTTTCTCCCCTCCTCCTGATGCAGTCCTTCTTCCTGTCGATGAACGTAAGGAACCCCTCCTCATCCATACTCCCCTGGTCACCTGTGTGGAACCAGAGATTCCTCCATGCCTCGACAGTCTCTTCCTCCATCTTGTAGTAGCTGGAAAATATCGCATTCGGACTTTTTGGCCGAATCAGGATCTCACCCGGTACGCCGGGGGCGACCGGCAGGTCGTCTTCATCAGCGATCATCACCTGGTAAGTCGTCGACTCTTGTCCTGCCGTTCCTATCTTTCGCCGTTCAAGCCTGGTTTCGCAGGCCATCGGTGCCTCTGTCATCCCGTAGACCTCTACGAGCGAGAGGCCGAACCGGGCTTCGAAGTCTTCCCAGATGTGCACCGGACAGGGCGCGCCGAACGCCGTTCGCACGGGGTTGACGAGGTCCATTTCACTCGGACTCTGCTTGTACAGCATCATCAGCATCGCGCCCATGTAATTGAAGGCCGTCACCTCCTTCTCTCGGCAGGTTGACCAGAAACCACTTGCCGAGAACTTCCTGTCCATGACCAAACTCCCGCCACATTCCAGCGCAGCGGTCACTGAGGTGTATTTGGCGTTGTTGTGAAAAAGAGGAAACGTCGTGTACAGGCGGTCAGTGGGTCCATAGTCCATAAGCCAGACCAGATGACGGGTCAGGTGGAGAACCGCACCGTGAGATAGGACAACGCCCTTGGGCGGGCCCGTCGTACCGGAGGTGTGCAAGATGACTGCCGTCGACTGCGTGGACAGTTCCAATCCCGGAGGTGAAGAGTCGAGGCACAGATCGGCGAGCCGGTGAGAAGTCACATGGTTGGCGTACTTTTTCGGAACAGAGTCCGAATTCACCACTAGGTGCTGCAGGTTCGGTAGTGATTCGAGAATGTCCTCGATCCGATCGGTCAGCGACTCATCGATAACCAGTGCCTTCACGTCGCCATGGTCGAGGAGATACTGGAGCAGATTGCCGCGGCTCGCGGTATGAACCGGAACCTCGACTAGACCGGCTTTCTGGATGCCGAACCAGGTCTCGATATTTTCAACCGAGTTCAACATCATGACGGCTACATGATCACCTGGCTGCAGGCCGAGGGTCGCAAATCCTGAGGAGTAGCAGTCAGTTCGGTAGTCAAGTTCCGCGGCGGTCCTGGTCTCACCGCACACGTCAAGGACGACTTTCTCCCCCAGTTGGCTGCAAACACTTCTGATCCACTCGGGGAAGGTTCCTGGTGCGTCCGTCGGGACGACCAAACGATCAGTCTTGGGCACTCTCGAGTCCCTCACTTCCTACTTGGCGCAATGGCTATCTCGCCCCGGCTGGCGAATGCCGCTTCGTATCGCTAGAAGGTGTGGTCATCGCTATTGGAGAGCACTCGGGTAATGGCTGCCGCAGCTGTCGTCCACGAAGCGAGGCCCCCATAGAGCATCGCGCACACCCCCGCTTCGACTAGTTGACCAGCAGACGCGTTCTCCTTTAGGGCTCCGAGAGCATGTTCGTACGTGAAATCTTCCTGCCTATCGGCAGCGTTGACACCTACTAGCGCGAGCTGGGCAAGCCTTGGATCTAGGCGATGGCCACCAAGAGTTTCTTCTCGCAGGAGGAAATAGGTGTCGAGAGGCTCAGGGGCATGCTCCTGCAACAAGGTAACTCTTGCCGGTATTTGACCGAAGACCTCCAGAAAGTACTCCGCAATCTCCTCGGCGTCCGGACTGTTCGAGGTCGTTGGCCGAGACGAGATCTCGCCCAGAGAACCGGTGGCGACCAGCAAAGTTCGGGCGGCCGGGGCGCCCCTTGAGAGGAAGAGGAGTGCCGCGAGTGCTCGCCACTCCGTGAACTCTCCACAGAACGACTCCACCCAGCGCCGGCAGCCCTCACTGTCACCTTTAGTAGCTGCGATCGAAGCGACAACAATGCCCTTTTCTTCCGAGGAGAGCGATCCGTCACGCCGCAGCGATTCAGCCAAACTCGCCAGAGCTCGGTCCACCCGGGGGCTTGCGTGCTGGAGGTCAGAGACCCAACTTTCGTTACCTATGACGTCGTAGTGGCCACCTGCCATGCGCGAAACTATAGTGCCAACCGAACGATTGGTTGAAAAGGAACTCTTCACTCTTTCTTTCGATTTTTTGTCGAGGTCAGGAGGCGGTCATGTCATCTATTGAAACGCAGTTCAACGACGTCCTTACTGGCTCTCCTGGCGATCTCGGTCCCTTTTACAGGCAGGCACGCGAGGAATCGCCCGTCTTCTGGAGCGAGGCAGCCGAAGGGTGGATCGTTTCCCGTTACTCCGATGTCAGAACTGTTCTGGCCGATAGAGAGTCATTTGGACCTCTCCTGGAAGGCAAAGGGACGACAGCGATCTATGGAAGAAACGTTCTCCATATGGATGGCATTGAACATCGCCGCAAGGAGGCCTTCATTGCCAAACATATTCGCAACAGGAAACTGCTATCGGCTAGCCAAGAGCACTACATACGAACATTGTGTAAAGAGCTTGTAGACGAACTCCCTCTAGGCGATCCGATAGACCTGAAGAGTGGCTTCACAACTCCAATGCCGCTGATCGTTACTGCATGGATCATGGATATGGAAGAAGCCACTGGTTTCCGCACCACCTATGACCGGATGGTCGCTGCCAGTAGTTCGAACCAGAGTGGCGATCCGGAGGTCCTTCGAGATGGCCTAAAGGCCATAGAAGAAATCCATGAGCTAATCACTCCTCGACTAACCGAGAGACGCTCGGAACCAGGAGAGGACTACATCTCCACCCTCTGCAAAGGCGAATACGAAGGCGCGCCAATCAGTGACGCTGAAATCCTCTCATCCTCAATGTTCCTTCTAGCCGCGGGAGTGGAGACAACAGACAGGGCCCTGGCGAACCTGCTGCGAATACTGATCTCTGAACCAGAACTCTGGCGCCAGCTGCAGACCAACCGGGAACTTCTTCTCCCAGCCCTAGCGGAAGGCTTGCGCTTTTGTCCCCCTGTCCACGCGATCAACCGTGCAACAACGAAGGATGCGTCGATTGGGACCCAGGAGATTCCAGCCGGTTCCAAGGTGCTCCTTCTGCTGGCTGCCGCAAACCGGGATCCCGAACTGTTCGACGAGCCAGACCGCTTTAGCCTTGATCGATTTTCCGGAAACGCTGAGGCCCAGTTCAGTGCCAACGCCACGGTGCTTTCATTCAGTCATGACACGCACTTCTGTACCGGCTCGCTACTCGCCAAACTCGAGATGACTGAAGGAATGAATCTCCTGCTCGATACCTACAGCAGGATCGAGTGGACCGGAGAACCTCCAGAAGAAGAGGGCTACATCCTCCGAGGTGTCAGAAGTCTCCCGGTAAGTCTTCAGACGAACTAGTCAGCCGGACCCTGGACCCCAATCGGCTGGAGCCGGTTCCGTCCCAGGCCAGCGCTTACGAAGTAACGAGTCCATTCCATCTGGGAGTTCACTGAGCTCCATTGCATAAAGCTGCTTGACGCGCCGCTCGGCAAAACGCCACCGACCGTCTTCCCTCTTGTAAGAGTCGAAGTACCGGAGCGCCACCCAGAAGGCCCGGCCACCTATCGCCAACTCTGCATGTGCACAAACCACTCCTGTTCCCGAATCTCTGTCCACTTCAATGACTTCGACAGAGTGTGGGTAGTGGTATGTGACCCCAAACATTGAAGTGCGTTTTTCGTAGTACTCGACTATTCGATCTCTGCCGGTCGATGGACCTTCGACAGCATCAAACGTCGCTTCCTTGCAGTACAACCCCCCAAGGGACTGCCAGTCCCTATCGTCGACAGCTCTTCCATACGCCGCGACGAGGTCGCCTATCTCGATCCTGGCTTCGAGATAGGCGAGCCGACTTTCCAATGAACCCAATTCATCCATCATGAACCTCCGGACTGGACTAACAGATTATGCCCGTGGGCGAACATGCCCTTTGCTGCGTTTCAATAGAGCTTTCGGTTTCTCAAGGTCGTCGCTATCCCCTCGGCCGATTTGCTGGTCGTTGGCCCTCACCGGTCCTCGGTAGCGGAGCCGGCGATTGCTGGATGTCGCAAGCCGCTGGGAGGTGGGACACCCGGGCCTTTCTCCACCTGAACCAACCATACAAACGCCTACCAAACGGTTGGTAAGGTCGTCCGAACCGATCCTTAGGAGCGAATTCACGAATGCCCGACCCATTCGACCGGCAGGGGCTGCTCAAAGGTGCCGGTGCACCGCTCGGGAAGGTAGCGCTTCGATACGAGGCGGAAGACCGGGTTCTACTGCGCGTTCTGAGGGACCAGGCAGCCAATCGAGGCGACCATCCATGGCTGATCGTCGATTTTGAGTCGCAAATAACCTTCGCCGAGGGGTTCCAGATGTCCTGCAGGATCGGGCAGGCACTGGTGCGAGATGGTTTCGGCGGTAGTCATGTCGCCTTGTTCATGGACAACCAGGTCGAGTTCTTTCCGGCGATGTACGGCACTCACGCCGCCGGCGGGACAGCGGTGCCATTCCACGCCCGGACCAAGGGGCTGCACCTGCAGCACGTCGTCACCAAGAGTGACGTATCGGTGATCGTCGTAAAGGATGAGTTCTTCCAACACCTGGCCGACCTCGAAGATATGGGCGCTGTCAGGCAGATTGTCGTCGTTGGTGAAACTCCTGCAGTCGACAACCTGCATGGAGCTGCCGTCGTCGGCTTCAACCGGTGGATAGCCGGTCTCCCCGCCGAACTTCCCCGTGATCTGCCCAACTGGAACGAGAACGCCCTCATCCAGTTCACCTCAGGAACCACAGGCCTTGCCAAAGGAGTCGTCTACTCCCACCACTACCTGTACCTGGCCTCTGCAATCCTCGTTGACTCTCTCCAACAGACTGAAGACGACGTCCTATTTACCCCTTTGCCGATCTATCACGTCGCTGCCATGCACTTTGTTGGGAACCTTTCACTGCATGCGGGTTGCACTGGACACCTGATGACGTCATTCTCCCCAGGTCAGTACTTTCAACAGGCCGGACGATCCGGGGCCACATTCTCGATCATCTTGGGCCCTATGGCAGCGATAATCGATAAACGGACGAAGGCCGTGCCCGAACACCAGCTCAAGGTCATCTACTGCCCGCCAGCACCACCGGATCTCGAACGCTTCGAATCACGTTTCAACGTAAAGGTGACCTATCAGGGGTTTGGAATGACCGAGATCTTGCCCATCCCGGCCCGACCAGACCTTCTCCCCGGCAAGACAATCGGCGCTATGGGCATGCCCGCCCAATGGATGGAATACGGCGTCGTCGACCAAGACGATCGTCTCCTTCCACCCGGCGAGATTGGTGAAATGGTCTTCCGATCCCTCATTCCCCACTCCATGTTCCGTGAGTACTACAAGGATTCAGAGATCACCGTGGAAGCATTTCGCAACTTCATGTTCCACACCGGCGACATGGCTTTCTACGACGAGGACGGAGTCATGACATTCGTCGGACGAAAGAAGGACCGCATTAGGAGACGTGGAGAAATGGTGGGAGCGACCGAGGTGGAGATCCCAGTGCTTACTCTCCCAGCGGTGCTTGAGGCTGCCGCATACGGCGTCCCGTCTGACCTTGGGGAAGAGGACATCAAATTGGACATTGTGGCTTCAGAAATTGTCGACATCCCAGAACTACGCTCCTGGTGCGAAAAGAACCTGCCCACCTACATGGTTCCTAGGTACATCGAACAACGAGAAAGTTTCCCAAAGACGCCGAGTGAACGGATCGAAAAGCACCGGCTGAAGGAAGACACGTTGAACCGTCCAGAGGTCTTCGACTTTGAGGGAATCCAATGATCATCAGATTCGGCATGGCACCAAGGCTCCCGGGATGGAACTTTGAGGCGTTCCAGAACTACTGGGCGACATCACATGCCGACGCAGCTGGAGCCATCCCCGGCCTACTGGCCTACACCCAGAACCACTCGGTGCTAGTCGACGGGAAGCCGCTACTTCCCTACCCGGGCTTCGATGCCTGTTCCGAATTGGCCTTTGAGTCAGTTGAATCGATGAACTCTGGCTTCTCTTCTGAGAGGTACTTGGAGTCGGTCCGTCAAGATGAAGATGCCTTCATCGACAAGTCGCGCTTCTCGCTAGCTCTCGTCCGTGAGCAACTGATGGCCGGCGACCTCTCTACCGCGTCAATTTCGACAATCAAGGTAATCACTGCTTTTCGGCATCATCCCTCATCAAGCGGAGACTCCCTCACGTCAGTCATCTGCAACGAAGTGGTGGACAGAGTTGCAGAAGACGAGCCACTTGCTCAGCGTGTCCTAGTTACCGACCACCAGGCACATGCCGGACTACCTCCTGCAGTCTTCGACGCGGTCTTTATGGCGTGGTTCCCGAGCCTGGCCCTGGCCCAAGCCCACCTCAGGTCGGCGAACAGAGCGCAGGCCGAGCTGGCGCTAGCCGGCCTTGTCTTTGGGAGGTTCGACCTCTTGGCCACAGAGATCCACGTCGTGGCAACTCACGGGTAGGGGGGTTGCGCTGACATGACTCATGCTGCCAAGTACCACAGTCGAGCAGATCGAAAGACCTGATGAGCTGGCGAACACTCGGCCAAGCGGCGCTACCCGACACGGATTCCATCAACCATCCAAACGTGTCGCTGATCCGGCGCGTCGACCACATCGCAATCGCCGTTCGTTCGATCGCCAGCGCTGTACCGCTTTACCGAGACGCGTTCGGTGGAACGTTGATGTACGGAGGGGATGACCGGCGACTCAGCATTCGCTCGGTCGTCTACAAGTTGGCGAATATGAAGATCGAGATCCTCGAACCGCTATCGCCCGATTCATACCTCACCGACTTCATTGAACGGCACGGTGAGGGGTTCCATCACATGACACTCGCCGTAGATGACGTCAGGAAGACTATTGATGACCTTACGACTTCAGGGTTTGAAGTAGTCGATACCGATCTATCTTCTCGGGACTTGTGGCAGGAAACATTCATTCGCCCCAGTTCAGGATTTGGCTGCCTAATCCAGGTTGTCGCGACTCCCATCAGTTGGGACGAACAGCATCCCACGATGACCATCGAACAAGTCTTGAACGGCGAATGGCTGTGGTGGCAGAGTCAGACTTGGCACGAGACGATGCTTCCTGAGGACTACCCCTTCTGATGCCGGACCAGGACTAGCGAATTGGCACATATAGATGTCCCCGAAGGCGAGGGCCTCGAGCGGCTCCGGGTGTGGGAGATGGTCCCGCATTTCGGTGTCGGAATCGATGCCATGCGCAAAGCCACCTACGAGATCTCCTCTCTTTCCCCGCGGGTCCGGGAGGTAGCACGAATGAGGATCGCGCAGATCAACGAATGTCCTATATGACTGGACACTCGAGCTGCATCGGCGATGCAGCAGGGACTCACCGAGGAGTTGTACTCGCACGTCCACGAATACAAGGACTCACCGGAGTACTCAGGGCAGGAGCGTCTCGCTATCGAGTTTGCAGAGCGGTTCGCCACAGAACATCGAGACCTGGACGCTGACTTCTTTACTAAATTGCGTGACCAGTTCAGCGATATCGAAATTGTGGAATTGGCCACCACGATCGCCTTTTGCCTGGGGATAGGTCGGGTCTACACAGTTCTCGGCATAGCGAACGAGTGTCCTGTCAGGATGGAATAGTCCCAGTGGCGCCCCAAGAGGGAGAGCTACTCAGAGCCAGTGTGCTGTTCCTCCGCAAACCGATCCTGTAGACGGAACTTCTGAATCTTCGTCGCGGACATCGGCCACTCGTCTGCAGAGATGAAGCGGACGTAACGGGGGATCTTGAAACTGGCGATCTTCCCGTCGCAGTAGTCGATCACCTCTTTTTCCGTAGCTTCGCAATCTGGCCGCAACTCGACATATGCGGCTGGCACCTCGACATACTTGGCGTCGGGCACGGCGATGACCTGGGCAATGCTCACAGAAGGGTGGGTTTGCAGCAGCGACTCGATTTCAACAGCAGCAACGTTCTCCCCGCCGACCTTGAGCATGTCCTTGACCCTGCCCATGTACGAGACTCGACCTTCCGGATCCAGTGCACCAATATCGCCGGTGCAGAACCACCCGTCATCATCGAAGGACTCCGCGTTCTTCACCTCATCCTTGTAGTAGCCCTCGAAGAGGTTGTAGCCCCGGGACCAGATCGACCCTCGTTCCCCANTCNCCAACGGCTGGCCGGTTTCGATATCGCGAATCTCTATCTCGATTCCGTCAAAGGGGCGACCGGACGTCGTAGCCCACGTCTCGGGTGGGTCGTCGGGCCGAGTGAAGCAGGCCACGCCACCAATTTCAGTACANCCGTANGCATTCAGGTGTCGAGAATCAGGAAGCCTCTTGTGGAGTTCACGCAACCCATCGGGNGANGAGACGTTGTTCCACGCCCGAATCCGGGTGAACTCCTTNGCATCCCAGTCCGGATGGTCGAGGATGGCATTCGTCACGGTGGGAAAAGTGGAAAACGAAAAGGTGCACGCCTCGTCGCGTAGTTGTCGGATTGCAGCACCAGGCTCCACGTGGGTGAGCGTTATGTACGTCGATCCGGCGTCTATACAACCAATGAGAGGAAGGATGGCGCTCATGTGAAATAGCGGGAGCGGATCCCAGAACCGGTCTTCTGTAGTCAACTCGAAGCAGTTCCTGCAGCCCGTTACCGCTGTGCGCACCAGAGCTTCGTGTGTAGTTGGACAACCCTTGGGGTCCGCAGTCGTCCCCGAGGTGTACATCATCATGGCGATGTCGCGGATGGCGATTCGGCTTCGCAACCGGTGGACATCCTCATCGGCGGCGCTCCCAGCCAACGCTTCAAAACGGTCACGATCTACCATCCCGGCCGGGGATGAATTGCCGAGCATCACGACGCTCTTCAACTTCGGGGCCAGATCCAATCCGAGAGCGGTTGGATCCGACGCCGCTGAAAGCCCAGGCAAGCAAGAATCGAGGATTTCGACGTAGTCGGTGTGCTGATCGACGATGTCACTTGTCAGAAGGGTCGTTAGGTCTGCATTCTCGATCAGGTACGCAAGTTCCCGGTCCTTGAATCGGGCGTTGATGGGAACTACCCGGGCTCCGATCAAGGCCCCCCCGAACATCACCTCAACAAAATCAATGCAGTTGGGCATGAGGATGCCGACAGCGTCACCCCTGCCTACGCCAAGACCGAGGAGTGAGCGACCCGCCAGGACGGCGGAATCCAGGAGGCTCTCGAAAGACCGCCGGTCGTCCTGAACCACGATGGCTTCCTTTGAACCATATTTTTCTGCCGACCGGACAAGCAGGTCACCAAAAGTAGTCGCCTCGCACCAGCCCATCTCTAACTCCTCAACCTGCTACATGATTCGGTCGATGTAGCAACAGTCTCATCGACCATCTCTTGCTGCCGAACGACCTGCTCGACGGCCAAATACTAGGTGGGGGCCAATAGTCCCTCCGGCCCCCGGGTAGGCAGTCCCCAAAGGATTCGCCGCCACATTCCCGACTGCGTACAGGCCGGGAACAGGAACTCCTTTAGACAGGACCCTCCCGTCCTCGTCGGTTAGAGGACCACCCTTGGTTCCGAGACATCCAGGGATCACTGGTAACGCATAGAAGGGTGGTGTAGTTACCTCGCCCAAGTTCGGGTGTGGGCTAGTGGAATCGCCAACAAACCTGTCATACGCCGACTGACCGCGTTGGAAGCGTGTGTCAACGCCACGGGATGCACCTTGGTTGAACTCCAGAACCGTTTCCTCTAACTGGCCCACGGGTATACCTAACTCGGACTCGATCTCCTCCAAGGAGGACCCCGAGATGAGCCATTCAGGATCAGGGGCATCGTTACGGATTGTCCCGAGGTGATACCGCCTGCGGTAACTGGAATCAAATATCAGCCACCCCACCGCCCCGTCTGGGCGGAGCCTCGGCATTTGCACAAGGGCCCGGCCGGCGTCGTTGTAGTTGAGCGACTCATTGACAAACCGCCTGCCGCCGCCATCGACCATGAGCGACCCCGGTCGAGCACGCTCAGTGAGAAGGAGTCGAAACAACTGTTCCCCGTCTATCAACTCGCCAGGAAACACAGTGGATGGACACCACCAAGCTTCTTTCATATTTCCCATGTCAGCGCCTACCTGGCCCGCAATGGCCAGACCATCGCCCCTGAGCCCCGGAACGCCAGTAACTCCTGGAATCTCCCGACCCAGATGCTCGACGCAAAGGTCCTGACTACGTTCAAATCCTCCTGTGGCAAGAACGACCGACGAGGACTCGGGGAGGTCGGAAAGTGAACCGACCCTCCTGCCCGCCTCAAATCCAACTCCTCTCTGGACCGCTGCCGAAAAGAGGCCTGCCACCAACGCCCGACCCATCGTCAGGATGCCCCGACCTTGCCGCCTTTCCAGTTCCTGCCTCGGGGGCATTCCGGCTAGGAGTTCTCCATACCCCACGGGTAACGGGACATTGGGTGCAGGCCTAATTTGCCGCGCGATTTCCTCCGGCACCGGCCATCCACGGGGCTCGAGCGACCGGTGCCCCAGTCGACCACCAAGACACTCGGGGAAATAGTCAGGATAGGGAAGGGAGTCCCAGTGCAGCGGGGTTAGCTCCTCAACCCAGAGGGCAGCGCTGCGAGCGTCTCGAACAAACACTTCCAGGAGATCGAAATCGGCTTCACCAGCGACCACCTCGCGGAGGNACTTCAATGCATCGGCGTTGCTGTCATCCACTCCGTTTGGTTCCATCAAGTGGTTGTTTGGCATCCAGGCCACGCCACCGGAGAGCGCAGTGGTCCCGCCGAAGAAATCCGCCTGTTCGATCACATGGACCGCTGCTCCGGCCTCAGCTGCAGCGAGTGCCGCCGTAAGGCCAGCTACGCCGGAGCCGAGGACTATGACTTCTTGCACGACGGCTAGGTCCCGGGTTGCAGAACTAGCCGTCGCCGACCTGTCGGGCGACTTCGGCGGTGTCAAACCACTGCGACAGGTTGATGATCCGCGAATCTTCGATATCGAAAATATCNACGGCAAGAAAGGACACGGGAGNCTGGCTGCTGGTCATCCCANNGAAATCGATCTCCACAACTACACAGTTNCCATCTGAGAGGACGCGACTCGGGTNATCCGNATGTTGCGGANATTTCTCAAAGACCTTGCGAAAGAANCGCATGATCTCATCATGCCCAGNACGAGAACGCGTACCAGGTGGACGAAGCACNGCTTCGNGGTGGAAAACATCTTCTAGANCCTCATAGTCCTCTTCATTGAGAGCCGAGAAGTAACGCTCAATCAACGGCCGGTGTATTTCGCTCATGAGTTACCCGTACCTAGCCTTTCGTGGCTCCGAGGCTCAGACCCCCGTCGACCGTAAGGACTTCTCCGGTGGTCCATTCAGCACGCACCAGATATTCAAGCGCCTCCGCAATCTCTTCTGTAGTGCCAATGCGCCCGAGCACGTGGGCAGCCGCAAGTCCTTCGACTCGGGCCCGAGACTCCTCGTCGTCCTTAGCCATCCCGCCACGAACCAATATCTCTGTATGCACTCCCCCAGGGCGGACGGAGTTGACTCGGATCCCTTTCCGACCAAGCTCGGCGGCCAAGACACCGGTTAACGCCTCGATAGCACCCTTTGTTGCTGCGTAACCCGAGGCACCCGGGAACGCCCTGCGCGTGTGCACAGAGGCGGCGAACACGATGCTTCCTTTGCTTGCTGCCAGATGCTCCTCAGCACACTGGGCCAACATGACTCCTGCGACAACATTGGAGTGGAAGAGGTCAAGAAGACGATCTTCTTCAAGGGAACCAAGCGCCCCTGCNTGCATGTTGCCAGCAAGACTCAGCAGCGCATCTAGGCCTCCACCGTGTTCAACCGCAGCGTCGACCATGCGTTGGCGATCCGCGGCAACCGTAACGTCCCCTACCACCGCATTACATCGAACTCCGATCTGCTCGGCAGCGTCACGAAGAGGCTCTTCTCGCCGCCCGGAAATAGTCACAAGGGCACCACGACTACCGAAGCGTTGCGCCGCACCAAGACCGATCCCAGAACCACCGCCCGTGATCAGTAGAGACATTCCCTTCAAGGAACGCATCTAGCCGTGCCCCTCGACCCGACGGAAAGACAGAGGGAAGGGTTGAGTAGGCAGAGGTTTCTCATCGTGAGCGACCAGGTCGGAGGCGATCATCAGGCAATCCATCTCGATCATTCTGCTCNCCATCNCTCGACAGAACCGACGGAACGGTTCTCAGCGATTGNCTCCTTGAGGTGAAGGGCGACCTGCCTCGCAACNATCAACGTCCAAACTCACGCAACCTCATGCCATCAGGGTCAATAACGTCNCGAATCAGATCGACTTGCTCAACGGTCGGGACCGCAGTCTCCGGTACGGGAGAATCCNCAATNAGCAATTCGAATCCCGTTGCNTCTTGGACTTCTTCCGCCGTCACTCCNGGGTGAACCGACTTCAGCCGCATGTGCTTCGTTTCGGGATGGAAGTCCATCACGCACAGATTGGTGATGACCAGCTCCGGCCCTCCAGTGAGTCCAAGACGCTCACGCTCGTCACCGCCTCCAAGCCATCCGGCGCATGACACGAAATCTACTTTNTCGACAAAGGACCGNGGATTGTGGTTCGGGTTCCAAAAGAAGAGGCGCTTNCCGATCGAACCCATATCGCCCAGGCCCGCTGTACCAGGTAGGCGAACCTTTGGTCGGTGATAATCGTCACCAATAACCGAATTGTTGCCATTTCCATAGCGGTCCAGCTGGGCGGCTCCTACACAGAACTTTTGCAGCCAACTCCCNTTGAGCACNATGTCCCAGAACGTTGAGTACTGCTCTAGGTACATGATGGAGTCTCTCCAAAGGGGCGCCTCGAGAGTCGATGCTGGGACTCGCTCGGGCCGGGCATCAAGGCCGATCGCGCTCGCCACCCACACCAAGTCAGGTGCATGTGTNAGTCGAGCNANCTGGAAAGCAATNACCGGAATGAACGAGGCCATTCCGTTGCANGCCTGATCATCATTGTCCAGCGTTGCGGACAGCGATGTGATCATCAACTCGTCAACNGTCCAGTCAGNCGAAAGCTCGTNGTTCACTCTGTGATCTCCCAGCGCTTCAACTCTTCCAGTCTGTCGGNTCCACCTACCCGATCGAGATATTCGTCCTGGGTTTCTGGTTCATACACGTAGCGNTGCATCCACGATTCAACGCCTTCCGGATCTCGTGCAACAGCAATCCACTCGTGGTGAAACGCGGTGTCATAGCCGTAACGCGGATTGAACGAAGTGGGATGTGCCCCAAATGGCACTTCGACGACNGCATCCACCATGAACCCCGGAAGGAACGTNCTTTCCGGGCTGTTTCGGAGGGCCTCCGTGTCGACGATCTCCTCGACTGTCGCTATCACNTTGTTGGCCGCCTTCGGCATGATGCCGATGTCNGGCCAGACCGCTGTGGGTTCCATCTGGAGGTTGCCGAAACGATCAGCACGATGNCAGTGGACAAGAGCCACGTCGGGAATAAGCGCTCGGCAGGCGACCACATCTGACCCGCCAAACGGATCAGGAATCATGGCCAGGTCCGGGTTNATCGCGATGAGATCCGTTCCAATCAGACCGCGCGTCGGNAGNAACGGGAGGTTGCGCGCTCCTGCTCCTAGTCTCGCGTTGAGGGCGGTTTCTGAGAGTTCCTGGACAACGATCTGTCCTGACTCGACTGAGCTTCTATATGCCTGACAGAGGCCGAACTGCTCCATCGATACAGCCGCCCCTGTAAATCTGTCCATCGATCCGGCAGCGGCCATGAGATCGATAGGAATGCCACCGACTAGGGCTACGACTTCCAGTCCAGTGCGCCCCTGTCTGATGAGTTCACGGACAGCTGCCATGGGTGCCGACTGCGTGGCCATGTTCTGGATCGCCACAGTTGCGCCGTCAGGAACCATCCCTATGGCTTCTTTCAGGGACGCCAACTTTTCTTCAGGCATTAGTCGGCCACCTTGATGATCTCCATGCCGCCATGCACCTCGATGACCTGGCCGCACACGTAGTCGCTGTCGACTGAGGCAAGCCACGAACAGACGCCAGCCACATCCTCCGGAATCCCGACACGCCCGATGGGTATCGTCGTCTCGACTGATCGAATGACTTCGATTGGAAGACCGAAATCGCCACCTTCCTCCTGGACAGAAGTCATTCGGGTACCGGAGATGTAGCCCGGAGCTATTGCGTTTACGTTTATCCCGTAGGGCGACCATTCGCGTGACAGGGCCCGGGTCAACCCATTGACTCCTGCTTTCGCTGCTGAGTAGTTGGCGTTCGCAGCAGTTCCATATATTCCGTTGATCGACGACAGATTTATTACCTTCCTATTGGGCAAGTCAGCGNTGTCNGGCGCCNCCCGCAAGAGGCTNAATGCCGACCGGCACATATTGAAGGTTCCCGTGAGCGCAACGTCGAGAACGAACTCCCANGATTCGTCGGTCATGCGGTGGGCCATTGCAGGCNTAGTCACGCCGGCNTTGTTGACCAGCACGTCCAAACGACCGAATTCCTTCCTGGCTACCTCAACAATGTGATCCGCGCTNTCTGGAACCGCTACNGATCCNACTGCNGGGATTGCCACAAANCCCATTCCGCANAGTTCCTCTACGGTTTCGCATGCGCTCGATTCGTCTAGATCATTGACCACCAAAGACAGGCCGTCCGTGGCCAATCGACGCGCAACGGCACTGCCTATGCCACGTCCGGCGCCCGTAACGAGGGCAACTCTCCTACCGGACATGCCGGATACCAGTTGCGTACGAAGGCCGGACCAAGTGGGACACTCAGAAGCTCCTAGGTAGCCCGAAGGTTTCCGCGATGCTATTTCGTGCCATCTCGTTGGTGATGGGGCCGATTCGATACAGGCGGGAGTCACGCCAGTACCTCTGTGGCTGCGTCTCCAGCGAATAGCCAAGGCCGCCAAGAGCCTGCATCGCAATGTCCGCGCACTTACCTGCGTATTCGGAAGCCGTCACCTTTGCCATATTCGCTTCCCGGCCACAGTCATCCCCCTGGTCGCTCTTCCAGGCTGCGTAATAGGTGAGGAGTTCTGCCTGTGTCTGCATCATGGCCATGTCAGCGACGTACTGGTGCCATACCTGAAAACTTCCGATGGTCTTGCCGAAGGCCGTGCGGTTCATTAACTGATCGAGGATCTCCTCGATCACGCCATCGATGATCCCAGTGCAAAGCGCTGCCACCATGATCCGTTCGTTGTTGAGGGTCTCGAGCATCTGGTAGAACCCCATCCCCGGCTCACCAACAACGAACTCATCTGGCACGAAGACATCGTCCAGGAATACGTCACAAGATCCGACCGATCGCATCCCGATCTTTGGAATCTGGCGAGCTTCCAGACCTTCGGTCGGATTCGGCACGAGGAAAAGGGTGACGCCTTTCGCCGGCTTGTCTTCTATCTCCTCGGTCCTCGCCATCATGAAGAGGTAGTCCGAGACATGCGCTGCCGTGCACCAGGTCTTCTGTCCGGTTAGCCGCCAGCCTCCGTCCGCCCTAACTGCTTTGGTCCGCATTGCGCCCATCAGGTCCGTTCCACCCGAAGGCTCGGTTACGGATATCGCGACCCTCGTCTTCCCGGCGGCCATATCGGGAATCAACTTTTCCCTGACCTCGTCACGGGCGAACTTGTTGATCGACTTTGCACAAAAGGCGTTGATTCCGTAGATCCAGGTCAGGCCTGCGAGAGATCTGGCCATCTCACGGGTCAAGATCATTTGCGTGACGACGTCACCACCTTGGCCGCCGAGTTCCTCTGGCAAGCCGATCGCGTGGAAGCCCGCGTCGGACATCTTGTCCCACAACTCGAACGGGTAGTCGAACTCCTGCGCCTCGTATTCCAATGATTTGGACTTCGGGCACTCACGTTCGACCCAGTCGCGAACCGTATCGCGAAACATTTCTTGTTCATCCGTAAGGGAAAATTCCATGTTTCCTTCTCTTGAAGACGTAGGCGAATAAGGACTTCCAACTTCGCTCAGTAACGCCAGCCATCCCCGAACGTGGATAGTCGACGACCCAGGTAATGTTCTACGCACGAGAGAGCCGCACGCGCAGCGCGATCTGTTCCGATCCCTCGACTCTTGAATGTCTCACTCGCAAAATAGAGGCCATCTACAGTCGGCACCCGCCAGTCGGGCCGGAAGGAACCAACCAACATCGGCTTCTGTATCACGCCGAATGCCGGGTCGAACACNAGGCCNCGGCGCTTCCAGACCCCGTCCTTGAGGCCNGGGTACATCTCATAGATCCCAGCTTCAAAGCGATCAAACATCGCTCGTACGTAGTCGGTATCCCNGCCCTTTTCTCCCGGTATTACCCCNCCCATGCAGTGAAGGTGGATGCCCTCCGGAAAGGAGTCTGGATCCATGGCTGCCTGGTCGTACATGTAGCCCGGCGTGGGACTGTGCGGGGTTGCGGTCCATGTAGCCAACTCCTTGGGGTCCCACATCGTTACGGGCTCTTCGGTGGCGATATAGAGATTGAGCCAAGCCACCCTCCAGCGATCCTGGCTCAGGTACCGAATCTGCTGGGAGTACCAATCCGGCAGGGCCGATTCGGGTACCACTTTGAGAACGTCCCAGACGGGAAGCGTCGAGATCACCGATTCGGTCTCAATGATCTCGGCATCGTCATAGCCATTCGGCACATTCGCCGCATGTGGGATGGTGACCCCAAGAATCTTGCCGTCTTCGATCAGGACACGNCCAGCAGGCGTGTTGAGTCGAACACTTCCTCCACGCTCAGTAATCGCGTCGGACAGATCTTGCCAGAGGGCGTCCCAACCCTGCCCCGGCCAGCAGGAGTACGCGGCCATCCGGGCTTCTTCGTAGTGCATCTTTCGCACCCACAGGTTGTCGCTTGCCGAATGGTCCCACCAGTTGTCAGTCAGACATTCGAGGACTGAGATGTATTCGTAGAGGTCGATGACTCCCTGGTCGCTCGTGTGCTGAGTTAGCCACTGTCGGAGAGGGCGGTCATCCCATTCTTCAAGCTCGTCCCAGGTCGTCTCAGTGAGCGCCTTGATGACTTTCTTGACCTCTGNCTTGTTTGGCATTCGGTCTCGTATNGAGCCCCAGGTCCTTGTTTCGTTGTCCCAGACCGGCATCTCTTTCGANACCTCACCGTGGATGAGGCGTTTGCCGACATGNTCAAAAACTTTGGTTATCCCGGAACCTGAGTCCTCGATCAAGTGGCCNCCAAGATTGACCGTGAACCCCTCGTCTTCGACTGCCAANGCCCGNCCACCAAGGTGCGGGGAGCGCTCCAGNACCTGGACGGACTTACCCTCTGCAGCGAGGAGCGCTCCAGCGGTTAGGCCAGCCGCCCCCGCTCCGATCACTACGACATCGCACTTACTCATACATCAACGTCCGTCCAAGTAGTAGGTCCGAGGACTAGAAGTCCCCTCTGACCAGCAACGCAGCCCAAACTGCTTTTCCCGTCAGGCAACCAACCAAACGGTCGGTTGCCATGACAACACTATGCCCCATCAACTCCGGCACGCAAGCGGCTGACTTGTGTGCTCTCCGCTCAGGCAGACATCAAACCCAGAGTCTTCGCGGTTGATCGCATGGTCTCAAGAGCTGGTTCGGGACCCGAATGGCCTGGGCCGACAACGAAGACAACCGGTAGGTCCACCCCTGCACCTGCGTATTGACCAACTCGGTCCGAAACGACGCCCGGCGGCCCAACAGCACACATCGAATCCACTACATCGTCACCCGTGAGTCCAAGCGCCTTCTCACGGTCGCCGGCCTCCCAGGCCACCGCCGCCTCACTAAGCGTCGGAAATGCCTGGAGGAAAGCGGATCGGTGTGTAGGAACCATCGCGTACGCAAGAACTGACCGCCGACAACGTTCTCGAACCAGCGATACGTCCTCGACCTCACCCTCAAAGCCCCAGAACGAAAGCACCACCTCGATATCAGATGGATCTCTGCCTACCTCGATTGCACCTGAGCGAACGATTTCAAGCTTCTGTTCGACCTCTGATGGAGGGCACCAGGTCAGAAATACGCCGTCGGCTACGGCCCCGGCCAAACGGAGCATCCGGTCATTGATCGCAGCCAGCCAGATCGGGAGATCGGCTTTCGGGTCAATAGCCAGCCGGAAGTTCCTCGTCCGGAGTGTTCTGGTCTCCATGGAGATCTTCTCACCGCTAATTGCACGACGAAATATCTCAATAAAGTCTCTGGTGGTTGTTAGGGGCTTGGTGAACTCTCGCCCATGCCACTCATCCACGATGATCGGACTCGAGGCACCCAACCCGACGGAGATCCGTCCTGGTGCCATCGAGGAAAGGGTTGCGAATCCCATAGCTGCCAAGACCGGTGATCTCGTGCTGGTGGGGATTATCCCGGACGCCAGACGGATCCGGTCCGTTCGCGCAGCCATCATCCCAAGGGTCGCCATGACCTCAGCCCCGGCCACCTCGCCACAGAGCACCGTGTCATAGCCAAGTTCCTCAGCCTCAACCGCGATCTGCACAAAGTCACTCGCGGAAAGACCGTCCTCGACCGGCATGGTCACGCCTACTCTCACCATCGAATCCCCCGGGATCCTGGGACTAAAGAGCGGAAAGACAACTGGCGGTTCTTTGGTCGAGGCGTCGCGTACTGCGACTAATCGGCCACAAACCGATCTTCCAGCTCGCCAAGTAGGTCAGAGTTCTCCGCGTTCCCCGGGTGGGGCAGCCAGTTCTCGCCGCCGGCGAGGTATCGAGTAGCCAACTCGATCAGCGGGCCATGGGCCTTTTCGGGGGAGATGAAGTTCCACTTCAACCAGGGCTGCGTGTTTGGATTCGACGGCTCATCAAGGACCAGCGGAATGTCAGCATCTCGACAGTCGTCGATCATCTTGTCGAAATTGTCGGAACAGAACGCTATGTGGTGAACGTATTCACCCTTCTTGGCCAGGACCTTGTCCGGCCAGTGGCCGGGCTCAGCCGGGGACCAGAGTTGGATGGAAACGCCAGTTGGATCAGGATTCTGGAAGGTAACCCACTTCATGGGTGTGCCATCGACATCGTCCTGGCCTTCTCCGCGCGTGACGGACAAAGTGTGCTCCGGAGACAGGACCTCAAGAATGTGCTCCCAGTCGGCGTAAGCCTTATCTAGGTCAGACACCAGCAATGAAATGTGGTCGATGTGAATTCCCATGGTTCTCTTTTCTGCTCCTTACCGATTTCGAATCTTCGATCTGTCTAGACCAGCTCAAGGATCGTGGCGTTCGAAAGTCCGCCACCTTCACACATGGTCTGCAGGCCGTATCTGGTTCCCGTGCGACTCATCTCATGGACGAGAGTGGTCATCAGGCGCGCGCCACTCGCACCAAGGGGGTGGCCGAGAGCGATTGCCCCACCATTGACATTCACGAGATCCGGATCCACACCGATCTCTTTCTGCCAGGCCAATACGACGGAAGCAAAGGCCTCGTTGCATTCAAAGAGGCCGATCTCGTCAAGCTCAAGGCCGGACCGTGCCATGGCCTTTCTGGTAGCAGGAATCGGTCCGGTCAGTATTAGTACCGGATCGCTTCCGGTGACCACTGCGGTATGAACCCGAGCCATCGGTTCTAGCCCATACCGTTCAACTGCGTCCCCTGAAGCTACGAGGATCGCTGCTGAGCCATCCGTCAATTGGCTGGACATCGCCGCCGTCAGGGGACCGAACTCGCTGAAGGGACTGAGCGACTCCATCTTTTCGATGGTGGTTTCACGTATCCCTTCATCACGTTGAACACCATTTACTTCGAGAAACTGTGAATCGAATCGTCCTTCAGCCCAAGCGGTGGCAGCTGACTGGTGACTCTTCAGGGCTAGTTCATTCATCTGAGCAGGACTTATGTCCCACTGTTCGGCAATGAGGTTTCCTCCTCGGAACTGGTGAATTACCTGATCGCTGAATCGTCCCGTCCACCGCTCGGCTTCGAACGGATAACCCATACCAAGGTCTGGGCCTACGTCTGCCTGGCTGTTCAAGGTGACCAGGCTCATGGTCTCCACACCGCCCGCCACGACTAGGTCCATATCTCCTGACCGGATCGCCTGAGAAGCAAAGTGAACTGCCTGCTGGGAAGAACCGCATTGCCGGTCGAGCGTCACTGCAGGGACGCCATCATCGAATCCGGCCGCTAGCCAGCAGTTCCTACCGACATTGAATGCCTGCGCGCCAATCTGTCCCACGCAACCCCAGATGACATCATCGACATCCGCCGGATCGACGGCCACCCGGTCCATCAAGCCGCGAAGGATTTGGGCTCCTAGGTCGACAGGGTGGAGTTCGCTCAATCCGCCTCGGAAGCGGCCCATGGGCGAACGAACAGCGTCAACGATAAACGCCTCAGACATTCTGGATCCTCCAGTTCCACCCNCCCCATCACCTCATGGCGATGGATTGGGACTNCTCTAGAACATAGGGCAAGATGGCCGCGAATCAAACGGTTGTTTGAATAACGGCCTTGCNNGACCATCACCCAGGGCTAGACCGAGTAGCCNCCGTCGACATCGATNACCTGACCAGTGACATACGANGCACTGGGAGAGGCGAGNAAGGAGACAACTTCTGCNATTTCGACCGCCTTGCCTAGACGCCGCATCGGCAAGGCGGCTTCNGTCTCTCGCATCGCTTCAGCCGCCACGCCACCCGAGTCNACCAGCTTCTGGGCCATTCCATCCGCCANGAGTCCCACGCCGACTGCATTAGCCCTCAANCCGTATCTCCCCTCNTCAGCTGCAATGCTGCGAATCAACGCCTCGATTGCCNCTTTCGGGGAAGCCGACAAGACGTCCCTCAGGACGTTTCGGCGCACAGCGACAGAAGTAACCGCCACCACAGAACCTGCGGTTTCTCTTAGGTGAGGAATCGCGTAGGAAATGGAGGCGAAGCATCCGACCGCCTCAGACACGAGATGCGCCCTGAACTTCCCGGTGTCCACGGTGCTGCACCACATCTGGTCGGGCAAGACGCCGGCCGCATAGACCAGAGTGTCCAGAGAACCGAAGTAGTCAACGGTCTTCTGCACCGCCCCTGCCAACGACTCCGGCTCGTCCAGGTCGACCTCCAGCACAAGGCTTCGATTCCCCAGCCCTTCGACATCTGCAGCGACGTTCCTTGCCGAGTCCGCACCGGAGCGGGCCGTAATGGCTACGTCCGAACCTCTTGCTGCAATGGCTCGACAGATCGCCCCTCCAATTGCACCACTGCCTCCAACCACAAGAGCCGCACCAGTCATTCCGGCATCAACCTTCCATTCCTCGATCGAGGTAAGCCGATACCACCGGCCTCACCTTACGGTTCACTACTTCTACAGAATTAGTCGCAATTTCCTTCGCGGAATAGGACGAGAAATCAAGAAGTCTGAGATTCTTCCCGACTTCTACGCCAGCTCTCTACGAATGGCATCAAGAAGAGANCTCCGCCCCCCACTCGACGCAAGATACTCCTCACTTACTACTCCCATTACTACCTGTTCGGCGAACTGGCTTCCAATAATCTCAGGGCCCCACGAACCTCCGTCCTGGTACCAGAAGGACATCGCATTCAACATTCCGACGATACCGGCAGTGGCTAGTCTTGGATTCAAGTCACCATCNACTTGGCCAACTTTCTGNCCTTCTTCGAGGATGCTCCGGAGAAAGAGTGAATAGGCGTGTCCAGTCCCACGAATGATCTNCTTCCGGTCGTCGGATAGGGATCGGAACTCCTTGAAGAAGACCGAATGCTTAACTCGATNGTCGTGGAACACATTGACGTGCGCCGTCACCAGGGCATAGGACTTCACCAATGGCCCCACATCGAGGTGAGACACCGTTGCTATAGCGCGCAGCGCGCCCTCGTGGGACTCTTCGATGATGCGGAATAGCAGATCCTCTTTACTATTTATGTAGTAATAGATTGATCCCTTTAGTAGGCCCACTTCATTTGCAATATCTTGAGTGGAGGTTGCGCTATAGCCTTTTGCGTCGAACATTCGGGCAGCTGCGTCGATGATCAGCTCCAACCGATTATTCGATGGGCTTTCGGCATCCTCATCATTTTGGTTACTTGGATCCATCGANCCTTCTACCTATCCTCGTGTAATCAGATCACCAGACAGACGAAACTAGTAATGGGAATATCCNATATTTACCGACTACATCTAAATCTTTATGTAATTTCTTGGCACCCGGAACTCAACCTCGGTGAGGTGCACTGTAAACCCGTAATGGATGTAGCACGCGAANCCTCACCAGCGAACCTAGTCGGAGGAGGTTCAGCACTCCCAGTTTTCCCATGTAAGTCGAGTCGCGCCCGCCCCATCTGGCGCGTAGCTCCAAATCGCCATCAGAAGGCCTGTCTTTCAGATGGCGCCTGACGATGGCTAGACGGCCGGCGAGGCCCTTGGGCGTGATGCCAGGAACCTTGCTTGGTGGCCCAACTGTCCGAATCGAGGTCAACGTCCCTAGCGTCCACNGGGTACGCCCTNCGGGCATCTGACACCTGACAACAATCGGCACGTAGCGCTGGTTTGCCTACAGCCGGGAGAGGGAACGATGGACATCCAGCTGGGAGCTCCAGGGCAGATAATCCCACCCGTAGATCGGGGCATCTCCCTTGGCATCAAGATGGAAGAGCTCGGCTATGACGCCCTGTGGTGGCCAGACCACCTCATGGGTTGGCATCCAGACGCCATGTGGAACGAGGAGTTCACCCCGTTAGCCAAACACCAGCCCTCCAGCCACGTNCACGTGGATCCATTCGCNATGATGGCGGCGATCGGGGCTCAGACGGAGCGGATTCGCGTCGGAACGTGTGTAACCGATCTGCTTCGAAGGCACCCAGCTTCCATCGCTCAAACGATGCTCACTCTTGACCACATGACCAAGGGGCGTGCAATCCTGGGACTTGGTTCTGGCGAACAACTCAACATTCAGCCCTATGGGATTGAGTGGACCAAGCCGGTAGCCAAACTCGCTGAGGGCCTGGAGGTCATTCGGCTCTTGATGAACGCTGGAAACACGAAGGTTGACTTCGAGGGCAAACATTTTCGACTCCAAGATGCAGTGATGGGGCTCGACCCCTATGGCGATCGTCATCCTGAAATCTGGCTAGCGGCCCACGGGCCTCGGATGCTCTCACTAACCGGCCGGTACGCCGACGGTTGGCTCCCGACGAAGATGTCTCCCGAGGCATACCGCGCCTCCCTTGACCAAATCCACGCTGGCGCCAGAGAAGTGGGGCGAAATTTGGACCATTTCGTTCCTGGGATGCTCGGATACCTGTTGGTCGGCCCCGACGANGAATCAGTCAACCGGCTTCTCGCCTCGGAGATGATCCGAATGCTCTGCATCCTCATGCCCAACTGGGTGTTCGAGAGTCTCGGCGTCCCCCCGCCCCTCGGGGGAGACGCCGGGTTCCATGACTTCATCCCGAGCCGCATCCCCCGTCACGAAGTCGACCGGATCGTTGCAGCAATCCCACCAAAGGTTTCCGCTCACTATGCGTTCGCAGGAACAGTCGAGCAACTCGTTGAGGAAATCGCCAGCTACCACGCCGCCGGCTTGCGCCACCTAGTGATGTGGAACATCACCGGCCTTGGTGATCCAGATCTTGCACGCTTCAGCTTTGAGGCAATGAATGAACTGCAGGCAGAACTGAAGGCTCTGTGAAAACCTGCAGGGAACTATTCAGGGGTGGTCAACGGAATGCACGTTTCAGGCGACAGCGGTCCCGTTCCGCAAGGTCTTGGACTAAGGCAGCCGTGCCAAGAACCTGGAGCGATACTCCTGCCGGCAAACTCGTCAGACTCCCCTTCCTGTTCCAACCCAGTGGGGGTCACGCAACACCCGCTTGAGGATCTTTCCGGTTGGCGCCTTCGGCAACTCGTCAATGAACTCCACCAACCGTGGCTTCTGGTATGAGGCGAGACCGGCCTTGGCAGTGGCAATGATCTCTTCCTCCGTGGCGACAGCACCGGGCTTCAGCACGACATAGGCCTTGACCGACTCACCCCACTGGTCATCAGGTATTCCTATAACGGCCGACTCGAGGACGGCCGGATGTCTGCCGATGGCTTCCTCGACCTGTACCGAGTAGATGTTCTCGCCTCCAGAAATGATCATGTCCTTCGCTCGGTCAACGATGTAGACGTAGCGCTCTGAATCCATTGCAGCGACATCGCCTGTCCACATCCACCCGTCACGGATCGTCTCTGCGGTCAGTTCTGGATTCCCGAAATACCCAAGCATGTTGGCCTTGGACTTCACAATGATTTGACCCGTTGTCTGCCCGTCCACGGGAACGTCCACTCCCTCGTCATCAACGACCCTCAAAGAGGTGAGGAATCCCTCCCGGCCACAGGACCTGAGCCGTTCAGGGTGGTAGTTGTCTCTGACGGCTCGAAGATGATCCTCCTGCGAGAGGAACGTCATACCAGCACCTTCGGTCTGTCCATAGCCTTGGATCAAGGTGCAGGGAAACTTGTCCATTATTTCCTCGATGACCCGCGAGGGCATTGGGCCACCGCCGTACTGGATGTTGCGAAGGCTTGAAAGGTCGTAGTCGTCGAAACCGGGCACGGCCATCATCCAGTTGAGCATCGTGGTGACTCCCAAGAACGCTGACACCCGTTCTCTCGCAATCAATTCCAGCGCCAGTTCGGCGTCGAAGTTCATCAGCACCAGAGGGCAGCCATGCGCCAGATAGTTGATTGCCAGGACAACCGGTATGTGNAACATCTGTCCAGTGAGTAGGTANACATCACTAGGCACGATGCGCTCAGCCACCGTCTGGTTCAGCATCATCGCTCCGACNCTTTCGTGGCTGTGAAGNGCTCCCTTGGGCTCTCCTGTCGTTCCACCCGTGTANAGAATGAAAAGCGGGTCCTCACCTCCGACGCTGCTGGCACCTGGCGGTTCTTCGTCAGAAGCCGCTTCAACNAACCTCTCGTAGCTGCCGTCGCCGTCCTCGCCGTACTGGAACCAATGTTCGACGCAGTCCACGACTTCCGCTATTTCTGCAGCGACTTCCGCGTACTGGCTCTGTGTGATGA
>PBOU01000116.1 GCA_002724415.1 Planctomycetaceae bacterium | reverse complement strand
TGTCCTGTGGTTGGTGGCAGGTTCGATCTTCTTCACGATTCGAATGGGGTTCATCAACTTCCGCGGTTTTTTTCATGCGATCAAGGTGACCGCGGGCAAGTACGACAACGAGGAGGACGAGGGCGAGGTGTCTCACTTCCAGGCCCTGACTGCTGCGTTGTCCGCGACAGTGGGCCTGGGCAACATTGCTGGTGTGGCTGTGGCGGTGTCAGTTGGTGGCCCGGGCGCGACATTCTGGATGATCCTGGCGGGGCTCCTGGGAATGTCGGCGAAGTTTGTTGAATGCACACTCGGCCAAAAATCCCGCGAGGTCCGCGAGGACGGTCGGGTGATGGGTGGTGCGATGCATTACCTGAGCCGTGGCCTGGCCGAGATGAACCTGGGAGCCCTGGGAACGATTCTGGCCGTGACGTTCACGCTCTTGTGTATCGGTGGTTCATTTGCTGGCGGCAACGCGTTTCAGGTCAGCATGTCGTTGAAGGCTGTGCAGGAGACGATCCCCGTTCTGAAGACTGATCCGTGGATCTATGGGTTGGTGATGACCGCCCTGGTGGGGGTGGTCATCATCGGGGGCATCAAGCGGATCGCTGCCACGGCGGCGACGATCGTGCCGTTCATGTGTGGTGTGTACGTGGTGGCGTCGGTGGCGATCCTGGTGATGAATGCCGACCAGGTGCCCTCGGCGGTCATGTCGATCTTTTCCGGTGCCTTTTCCGCCGACGCGGCTTACGGCGGATTCCTGGGCGTGTTGATCATGGGTTTCAAGCGAGCGGCATTCTCCAACGAAGCGGGTATCGGATCGGCGGCGATTGCACATTCGGCGGCCAAGACCGAGTTCCCGGTTCGAGAGGGGATTGTCGCGTTGCTGGAACCGTTCATCGACACGGTGGTCGTTTGCACGATGACGGCGTTGGTGATCATCGTCACCGGGGCTTACAGTGCTGAGACCTACACCGAGACACTCAAGGGCCAGGCTGCAGCCAGCGGGGNGGATCTGGACGTGCTTCTGGCCGAGCACGCCGACATCATCGAGAAGGAGCAGGGGGCGCAGTTGACGTCGCGGGCGATGAGTGCGGCGATTCCCTACTTCCAGTATGTGCTTTCGATTGCCGTGATCCTGTTTGCCTATTCGACGATGATCTCCTGGTCGTACTACGGCGAACGCTGCTGGGCCTATCTTTTCGGTGACGGGGCCTCGATGTCCTACCGGCTGATTTTCCTGGTGTTCGTCTTCATGGGGTCGGTCGTCTCGGCCAAGAACGTCCTGGAACTCGGTGACCTGATGATCATGGGCATGGCCGTTCCCAACATCCTTGGAGTGCTCCTGCTCTCCGGTGGAGTCAAGCGTGACCTCGACGAGTACTGGCGTCGGTTGAAGGCCGGTGATTTTGATCGCGCCGCCTCCACGGACTCCAACTCGGATTCACAGTAGCCCGTCGGGGTCGGTCGACGGCCCGGGGTGGCTACTGTTGGGTCGCTGCCCTTTGGGCAGCAGGTTTCGGGGACCGTTCGAATTGGATGTTCCGGAAGTGCACTTCGGACCCCTCGCTTTGCAGGGCGACCTGGCCGGACCGGGGGGTGCAACCGGTGACGCGGCCGATGCGTTTTCCGTTGATCTGGATATCCAATTCGCCCGCCCGGCAGGTGATCACGCAGGAGTTCCATTTCCTGGGATCCTTGATCCGGTTGCTGACGTTGACAATGTTGTCGGTCGTGGCGCCACCGTGGATGAGAATGCTTCCGGCTTTGGGAGCATGGAGTTGGACCTGGATGGACCTGGGCCAGATCTTGTCAGGACCGGTTGTGTGCACCAGGACTCCGCTGTTCCCATTGACGTTGTTGGGGTACCGCCACTGGAAACTGATCCGGAAGTCCCCGTAGACCTGTCGTGTCCTGAGATANCCGGTTGGCTGGCCGGTGCAGCGCAGCACCGTCGGCACGCCGTCGGCGTCCGGTTGGATGGATGTCCAGGATTTCCTGGCCTGTTCGGGGCCGTTGGGTGAGAAGGGCTGTGTGGCCTCGAGGAACGACCGGGGCGTGAACGCGCCAAACCCCATGGGGGCCGTGGTCGTGTTGGCGGCGTCCTGAGCGATCAGCCAGGCGGGGANCGNGACGGTCAAGATGGTGACCGCCGCACACACCCAGCCGACCGGTGAANGGTCTNGCTGGTCCGGGATTCGTTTCACGGGTCGTCTCGCGCCGAACACATTGCCATGACGACGATCCCAGCCATCTCGTCACGATCCGCGATTCTAGAAGACCNCTGGCGNAGGATTCAACACCCGCGCGGCTCATTCGCCAGATCCCGGCAGCGACGAACCGGAGTTGGTCTCTCNTCCAGGCGATCCTGCGTGGCCGGTGATTGTCGCTCTTTGGCGACCGACAAAGCGACCGACCGAACGGTCCGGTAAGGCGGTTTCCTCGTAACGAATGGTTTCGAGTTCCGGGAACAGTTCGGGAAGTTCGCCGGGAGCCAGGACGAATGCCGGGTTTTTCAGATGATTGTCGTCGCGTTCGCATTGGCCGGGGCCAAATGTCTCGTAGACCAGGAGTCCCCCGGGGGCCAGGGCGCGGGTGATCAATCCCGGCAGGTGGTTGCGATCGAGAAAACGAAAAACGATGACCAGGTCGTAGGCACCTGGCAGGGGGACGAAGTGGTCGAGGTCGGCGGCAATCAACCGGGGAGTGACGTTGTGCCGGCTGGCCAGTTCGGCGGCGACGGCCAGCCCGCGGGCGGAAATGTCGACGGCGTCAACCTGCCAGCCGAGTGTTGCCAACCAGACGGAATTGCCCCCCAGGCCGCAGGCGAGTTCGAGCGACCGTCCTGGCGGCGTGTCTCGCAGCGAATCGACCAGCCACGAGTCGGCTTGCAGCGTCCCGGCGGGCCGAGCGCGATCGTACTTCCGGTCCCAGCGCTGTCGGTCCTCNACACNCATCCAGTCGTCTCGCCNGGCTTACGGTCTCAGTTTCGCGATCAACGCCTCGCGAACTGTCTTCGGGTCCGCCCCACCCGCCTCGCGCATGACCTCGCCGATCAGCTTGCCGATGGCCGCGTCCTTGCCCGCNTGGAAATCCTCGGCCGCCTGTTGGTTGCGGGCGATCGCCGCGTCAATCACGGAATCCAGGGCTCCTGTGTCGGCGACGATCGCCAGTCCACGCTCGTCGACGATGTGGTCAATTCTCTCCGCGATGGTGCCCTCGCCCCCGTCACCATCGGCCAGGGCCGCGAAGACCTCGCGGCCGCTGCGAGTGGTCAGTTGGCCATCATTGATCAGGCCGATCAGCGTGGCCAGCCCGGCCGCATCGATGCCGAGTTGGTCTATGTTCAGGTCCCGTTCGTTGAGTGTTCTGAGCACATCTTGGCTGACCCAGTTGGCTGCCCGTTTTGTGTCCCCACACTGCTGGGCCACCGTTTCGAAATAATCGGCCACCTGGAGTCCCTGGTCGATCAGCACGCTGGCGTCGTACTCGGAGAGTCCCATCTCGTTGACGAAGCGGCGTCGTCGAATTGACGGAGGTTCACACAGCCCGTCTCGTTGCGTGGCGATGTACTCGTCACTGAAAGTCACCGGCAACAGGTCCGGATCGGGAAAATAGCGATAATCTGAGGCGTCTTCNTTGCCTCGTTGCGCGAACGTCACGCCACGGTCAGCATCCCAGCCACGAGTTTGCTTGGAGTTGTCCTGGTAAACACCGCCGCACTCCTGGAATTCGCGTTGTTGCCGGGCGATTTCATACGACAACGCCGCTTCGACTCCGCGAAAACTGTTGAGGTTCTTGACTTCAACGATCGGGGTTCGGACGGGTTCACCATCCGGGTTGGTCAGTTCCAGGTTGACGTTTGCGTCACAGCGGAGGCTGCCTTCCTGCATGTTGCAGTCCGAGACGTCCAGGTAGACCAACAGCAATTTCAGTTCTTCCAGGAACCGGTGAGCCTCGGACGCCGAGCGGATGTCGGGTTCGGAGACGATTTCCAGCAAGGGNGTCCCNGCCCGGTTCAGGTCCACGCGGGTCTCGCCTCCTCGTCCACTCTCGTCGTGAAGGTTCTTTCCCGCGTCTTCTTCCAGGTGCACGCGAATCAGTCGGATTCTGCGGGTCTCGGTTTCACCGTNTGGCTGTTCGACGTCGATATCCAGGTGCCCGCCTTGGCAGAAGGGCAGGTCGTACTGGCTGATCTGGTACGCCTTGGGGAGGTCGGGGTAGTAGTACTGCTTGCGATCCCACTTGGTGAACGTGGCGATTGTTCCTTCCAGCGCCAGCCCGGCCTGCAACGAGAGTTCCAACGCGAGCCGGTTCATCACTGGCAGGGCNCCGGGCAGGCCGAGNCAGACCGGGCAGGTTTGCGTGTTGGGTTCATCGGGATTGAAACGGTTGGCACAGCCACAGAAGATCTTGGTCTGGGTCTGGAGTTGGACGTGGACCTCCAGTCCGATGATTGGCGTTGGAGACGTCATGGCGAGCAGTCTCCATCGAGCGGGGGCAGGGACCGGTGCCAGTCGGTTTCTCGTTCGTACATCGCAGCAGCCCGCAGCAGCCGGTCTTCTGCAAATGAATCGGCCAGCAGTTGCAGTCCGATTGGCCGTCGATCGGAACTGAATCCGGCGGGGATCGAGATGCCCGGCAGGCCGGCCAGGTTGGCGCTGATGGTGTAGGTGTCGGCCAGGTACATCTGCAGGGGGTCATTGGCCAGTTGACCGACCGGTACCGCCGGGGTCGGGGCGACCGGGGAAACAATCACGTCGACGGATTCAAATGCCCGCGAATAGTCCTGGGCAATCAGTCGCCGGACTTTCTGGGCCCTGAGATAATACGCGTCGTAGTATCCCGCAGAGAGCGCGTAGGTGCCGAGCATGATCCTTCGTTTGACCTCCGGTCCGAAGGCGGCTCCACGGCTGTCGGAGTACATCTGGAGGAGCCCATCATAGTCCTCGGCTCGGCGGCCGTAGTGGATCCCGTCGTAACGGGCCAGGTTGCTGCTGGCTTCCGAGGGGGCCACCAGGTAGTAGCAGGCCACTGCGAATCGTGAGTGCGGGAGTTCGATTTCCTGGACGACGGCTCCCTGGCGACGGTACACGTCCAGCGCCTGTTCGAGAGTTTCGCGGACACCGGTGTCGAGTCCTTCGGAAAAGTGTTCCGGGCAGATTCCGATACGGAGGCCATCCAGGGGGCGGTCAAGTTGTTCCTGGAAACGGGGGACTGGCATGTCGACGGATGTCCCGTCCCTCTGGTCGTGGCCGGCAAGCACTTCCAGCAAGGACGCAGCCCCGGCGACATCCCGGGCGAAAGGGCCGACCTGGTCGAGGGAACTGGCGTAGGCGACCAGCCCGTAACGGCTGACTCGACCGTAACTGGGCTTGAGCCCGACCACTCCGCAGAAGGAAGCGGGCTGGCGGATCGAGCCTCCGGTGTCGCTGCCAACGGCCAGCGGTGCGAAGCCTGCGGCGACGGCTGCTGCCGAGCCGCCGCTGGATCCGCCGGCGACGCAGTCAAGTTTCCAGGGGGTTCGCGTTGGACCGAATGCCGAGTTCTCGGTCGTCGATCCCATCGCGAACTCATCCATGTTGGTCTTGCCGATCAGTACCGCGTCGGCTTGCCGGAGCCGTTCGATGACGTGGGCGTCGTAGGGAGGCGTCCAGCCCTCCAGCATGCGGCTGCCGCAGGTGGTGGGCTGGTCGGTGGTGACCAGGGCATCCTTGATTGCCACGGGGAGCCCGGCCAGTGGGCCGAGTGGTTCACCCGCTGCGCGTCTCCGGTCCACGGATTCGGCCGTTTCGCGGGCCGAATCGCCGGCGACGTGGAGGAAGGCTCCGACCGCTTCGTCGTGCGTGGCAATCGCCTGGAGACAGGCTTCAGTCAGCTCGAGTGACGTTGTGTCGCCGGCGACCAGTTGTGACAGCAATTCGGGAACGGTTTCGTGGCAGGTGGTCATTGGGGTGCCTGGAGAATCACTCGGCCGAGGTGTCCAGCACCGGAGGCACCAGGAAAAAATGGTCGTCGTGTCGTGGCGCTCCCGAGAGTGCCTGCTGGCGGGTGAGTGACTCAGCCGGCTGGTCCTCTCGCAAGACGTTGGTGGCAGCCGAGGCCCCGGCCAGTGGCTCGACACCCTCCGTGTCGGCCTGTTGAAGAATTTCCACGTACTGCAACACCTGCCCCATCTGATCGGTGACGGCCTGGATCTCAGCGTCGTCGAGCGTCAGGCGGGCCAGTCGAGCGACTCGCAGCACGTCTTCTCGGGTCAAGGCCGTTCCGGGTGACTTGTCGGATTGCGTTTCGGGCATGACACCACCGGGAGCGAGAAACCCCGCTCAGCGGACGGGTGAGTCCGTCTGGCCTCTCAACCGGCCGACGGCTCGGTGAACGCCTTGCGGACCACGGCTTTTTGAACCAGGCCGTTACGGATACAGCGGGTGCAGACACGCTGAGTCACCGTCCCGCCACCTTGCTGTGTCCGGATCTTTTGCAGGTTCGGCTTGAAACGCCGCTTGCTGATCCCGGTTGTCTTCCGCCCGTTGCCACCGAGGTACTTGGCCTTACCTCGTTGTGAGACGCGATTACCGACCTGGGGCGACTTGCCGCAAATGGCACATTTCTGACCCATCATCAAGCTCCAGCGGTCTCGAGAATTACGCGGGGAATCCGTCCATCAGGGAACGGGAGAAGCCAATTATAGTGGTCACCGGTCAGGTTGCAAGCTGTGCCGCGCCGACTCGACGGACGCGTTGTCCTGGCTGTCGCCTTCGCCGGTGATAGCTGATTGGGGAATGTTGTGTCCCAGTTTTTCCTTTTTGGTCGCCAGGTATTCGGCCCGATGAGCCTCGGGAGGGGCCACGATCGGCACCTGTTCGGCGACCTCGAGGTCCCAGGCGGGGAAGGCATCCGCCTTGTTCGGGTTGTTTGTCAGCAGGCGAATCCGTGACAGTCCCAGGTCCTTGAGGATTTGCAGGCCGATCATGTAATCGCGCATGTCCGCCTTGAAGCCGAGCTTGTGATTCGCCTCGACCGTATCGTAGCCCTGGTCTTGCAGTTGGTAGGCTTTGAGTTTGGCAACAAGCCCGATGCCGCGACCTTCCTGCGGCAGATAGATCACCGCGCCAACACCCTCCTGGCCAATGGCATCCATGGCCAGGTGCAACTGGTCACCGCAGTCGCAGCGGAGCGATTCGAGGACGTCCCCTGTAAAACAGGAGGAGTGCATGCGGATCAGGGGGGCTTCGACCGAGGAGAGTTGTCCCCAGACGATGGCCATGGGTTGCTGGTCCTCGTGATCGACCGTGTAGGCGATGACGCGGGTTGGGCCAAACCGGGTCACGATTGGCACCTCGACCTCGCGCGCTACCAGTTGCTCACGCATCCGTCGGTACCGGATCAGGTCTTCGATCGAGATGATCGGCAAGTTGAATGTGTCGGCGATCTGTCGAAGTTCGGCCGCATCGGCCATGCCATCGCCATGTTGCGACAGGATTTCGATCAGGCACCCAACCGGTTGCCCTCCAGCCATTTGAACCAGGTCAACTGTTGCCTCGGTGTGTCCAGCCCGTCTGAGTACGCCGCCGGATTTGGCCAGCAGCGTGCTCGTGTGGCCCGGACGCACGAAGTCCTTGGCTCGGCTGTTTGCGTCGGCAATTGCCCGGATCGTCATTGCCCGGTTGGCGGCACTGACTCCGGTGCCCGCATCCGCGTGATCCACCGGGGTCAGGAAGTTGGTGTGTGTCTGGGGACCCGGGCCGTGGTTGTCCGACAGCGGTGCGAGTTGCAGCCGTTCTGCACAGTCTTCGGCCATTGGCACACAGAGCACACCGCTGCCATGACGCAACATGAAGTCGACCTGTTCGGCCGTGATGGTTTCGGCCGCACAGATAAAATCGCCCTCGTTTTCGCGTTCGGCGGCGTCCACGACGATCACCATCAGCCCGCGTCTCAACGCATCGACTGCCTCGTCGATCGTGTTGAATCGTGGTTCGTCGGTCGCTTCGGGCATGAGATCGCTCATCGGGGGCTTTCGAAGACTTCAATACCATGGGACCCGGCTGGTCGAGTCAAGGCTGTCGGCTGTTCATCTGGAAATGGAGTGGGGCCGGGCTGATCTACTTATATACGTTATCTGCCTGCAACTGGGGGCGGGTGTGGTGGACAGGCGTGAGTAAGGACAGGCGGCTACCGCTTGTGAAACGTCGGGTAGGTCCCCGAGTCGGGGGCGTCCATTCTAGAGCCTCACCATGAGCGGTTCCAACGACCAATCTGCTTGGGCCACTGTGAGTTGAAAAAGTACGCGGTCTTGAGATGTTTCAATCCGCATGTCCGCGCCAGCGGACACTAATTGACATTTTGGTCAATATTGATATGTTGTCGGTTCGATGGAGGAATGTTGCACCCACGGCATAGGGTTGCGTATCATGTACTGGGTTTAATACCCGTCGCCCCCACCAAAACCTGACCCACCAACTGATCACGCCAACTACTACCACGCCCGGATACAGTCTGATGACAGTCGCAGCGGTCCCTGCCGGGGATCGTGCAAAACGTGGC
>PBOU01000115.1 GCA_002724415.1 Planctomycetaceae bacterium | reverse complement strand
GGCAACCGATCTCGATCGGTCGCGCCGATTCGTGTGACATCCAGGTTGACGGTGACGACGACGTGGCGCCGTTGCATTGTCGGATCTCCTGGTCCGGAACGGCCTGGGAGATCAAGGCTGCCAATCTCGATGGGGTCGAGGTCAATGGCAAGCTGGTTCGTGAGGCGAGTCTGACGGCCGATGACACTGTTCGGGTTGGGGCCATAGATTTTCGGTTGGTGGATGATGCTGAAGTGGTGAGTGATGTTGCCGAGGGGTCCGACGGCTTTATCCCACTCGCGTCCTCCGACGACGACATCAGTCTCAAGCCGCTGGACACAGGCGAAAAACCCGCGGGCGCCTTTGGCGTGGCGGATGCCAAGGAGGAGGGCGACGATATCCAGTTGCCCGCGGATGTTCNGCAGGACCGCGACGCTACGGAAGCCAAGCCGCGGCGGCAAAAGAGNCNGAAGCCCAAACGAACGGTTCCAGAACCGGACGTGGCCGAGGAAAACGAGCATCCCATCAACCAGATTTTCGAAGATGACGACCTGGACCCGTTGGACGACACCGGTGACGAGGAGGAGGTTGTCCAGCCGATGCCCGGCCAGGCTGTCTCGTCGCCATCACGCTCGAGCAGTGCCAAGGCGGCCGGCGACGGGGTGAAAAATGGCGGTGAGGCCCAGGGTGGTGTGAAATCGACCTTGACCGAGAAATTCAAGCCCGTGGCTCGTCGCCCCGGTGATCAGGAGACCCTGAAATCTCCGGTCGTCCTGGGTTTGGTTGGATTCTCGATCTTCCTGCTCCTGGCTTCAGTCACCTTCTATTTCATGTTCTCGAGGAACACGATCGAGGGGCTGTTCGAGATAGCNGCAGCGGAGGTCGAGGAAGGAAGTTATTCCCAGGCCAAGGCACACCTGGAGGAGTTCCTGGAAATCTACCCCAACAACGAGGAGTTCTCTCCACGGGCAACGATGCTGTTGAACGAGGCGCGGGTCGAGGCGTTGCTGGGTGGAGCCAAGGAATGGAAAAAGGCACTGGTCGCCATCGATGTCTACCGCAAGGAGTGCCAGGACTTCGAGACTTATGATCCAGAGAAGAAGATCTACCTCTTCAACACGGTCGTCAAGATCGCGATCGGAAGTGCCAACGAGGGGGGAGAGTCCCTCCAGGACACGGCCAAGGGGCGTGAACTGCTCGCGTTGAGCGAGGAGAGCAGCCGCAAACTCAGCCTNTACAAGACCGACGAGGACCAGCTCGCCTCCGACCAGGAGCGNATCGNCGAAGCGCGTCGTGTCGCCGCCGCCAGTTTGCTCAAGCAGGAAGTGCTCGACGCCGGATTGGCACGGATCGACAAGTCGCTGGAAGCCAAGCAGCCGATGGAGGTCTTGATCGAGAGGCGAAAACTGCTGACACGGTATGCAGAATTCAAAGACCAGGGGAAATTGGAGGCCAAGCTCCAGGACGCACTGACGCTGGAGAAAACTCGTGTCAGTGCTGACAAGACCGCCCGGTCGGCCCAGCCGGGAGACATGAAGTCCACGGGGGTGTCGGCCCTGTCGTTGACACTCAATACCCGTGTTCGTTCCGACGAAAAGTCCGAGGGGCGGACCGTGTTCGTTGTGGGTCGTGATTGCTTTTACGGTATCGATTCGGTCACCGGCCACCCGGTCTGGAGGCGTATCGTCGGTCTCGATCTTCCGTTCGCGCCGGTGGCTGTCGCGACGGCCCAACCGGGATTGTTGCTCGTCGACACGAACAAGCATGAACTGGTGCTGCTCAGGCAGCGGGATGGCCACACGATCTGGCGGTTGCCATTGGGGGACGGTCAGCGGGTGGTCGGGCCGCCACTGGTGACCGACACCCAAGCTTTCCTGGTGACCGAGTCGGGNGACCGCGGGCATCTGCTGAAAATCAGCCTGGAAAACTTNAACCAACTGGCTCAACTTTCTTTCTCACAGTCGGTCATGGCTCCTCCGGCCCTGATTTCCGGTGGAAGGCAATTGGTCGTGGCCGGACACCGGGAAGTGATCTATACGATTGACGTCGGTGGGTTTGCCTGCGAGGCGGTGTCGTATCTGGGACACCCNGCCGGGTCCATCGAGTCACCCCTGCTGACCATGGGGGGGCTGGTCCTACTGCCACAGAACGNCCAGGCGGACGACGCGTCCGAAGCGGGCGATGATGCCAAGGCNGAGTCGAAGACGGATACTGGGAGTGCTGCGAAGGGNTCAACTGGTGGTGGTGAGAATCTGGTGGTGGCCGAAAATGACAGGCTGGACAGTTGCCGGTTGAGAGTGATTCGCCTGGCTGCCAACGGAACCCAACTGGCGCCGGTGGCTGAAGTGCGGGTTCCAGGTCACGTTCGCGACCGGTCGATGTTGCGGGGCCGGGACCTGTTTGTTCCGCTCAGTGGCGAACGCCTGGCGGCCTTCACCGTTTCTGATGACCCCAACCATGATGCCCTGACCACCGTTGGGACGCACCAGGTCGAGACGCCTCACGCCGGAGCGATGCACCTGGCCGTCGGTCCCGGTGGATTGTTGTGGATGGCGTCCAGCAAGCTCCAGCGGTTTCAACTGACAACCGACAGCATCAAGGTNGACCCGAACCGAATTGCCAACGGGCTCAGCTCCCAACCCCTGCAGTCGATCGGCAGCCAGTTGTTTGTCGGCCGGCGATTGTCGCATTCGGCATCGGTTGTCTTCACCCGGGTCGAGCGAAATGCCGAGCCGCAGATGATCACGCACTGGCGAACCGTTGTTGGTTCCGGTTTGTTGCAGTGCCTGCCAATGAGCAATGGGCTGTTGTTGTGTCTCACCGAGACGGGTGGTTTGTTTCACGTGCGTGCGAATGAACTCGACGCGGCAGGTTTCAAGTTCAATGTCGAGGGAGAATTGCGGTTGCCGCCCGGGCTCACCGCCCCCCTGGATTCCTCGCGTTTTGCTGATGGGCGTGTTGCCGTGTGGTGTGGTCTGCCAGAACCCCGGATGTGGATACTCAACACTGTCGGTACGATCGAGCAGGANATCGANCTCCAGAAGGAGGCGTTGGAGGCGGCTCCCGTGTTGACCGAGGGCGGCATCGTGGCTCCATTGCCCGGGCGACTGAAGTTGGTGGCTCGCTCGTCGGGACAGGGGCCGGCTCGCGAATTCCCGGCGCCGGTCGAAGGTGGCAAGAAGAGGCGATGGACGAGAACGGTGTCCATCGACAGCAAACACCTGCTGGTGCTCGATGATGGAGGCGACCTGGTGCGATTGCAGTACCGGACAACGCCGGCTCCACATCTCTATCCCGTCAGCACGTTGAAATTGGCTGCTCCATTGGATCGTGTTCCGTTGGTTCACCAGGACCGAGTGGTCCTGGCGACATCAGATGGCAAATTGCAGGTGCTGGGTTCGCTGGATTTGCAGGTGGCCGTGTCTGCCGACTTACCGGCAGCCGCCACCGCGGGGCCGTGGGGGATCGAAAACCGAATCCTGGTCGAGGTCGGACAGAAAGAACTGCTTTGCCTGGACCTTTCCAATAACCTCAAGGTGCTCTGGACTCTTCAAACCGGTGGGAATTCCGTGGCGGGGGCCCCACTGGTCGCCGATGGCCAATTGCTGGTGGCTCTCGACAACGGTCGAGTGATGTTCGTCCAGTTGGCTGATGGCAAGTTGAACCGCTCTGTCGAACTGGGACAGCCGCTGGCTCTGGGCCCACGGGCCTTTGGCAAGAAGATCCTTGTCACCTCGATCGACGGTACGCTTTACCGCATCGAATCGTTACTGAAACCGCCCGCCGCTGGCGATTCGGAGGGGGAATGACATGAGCCCGATCCGACATTCCAGAAACGGGGTCTCGTGGGATTGCCGTCGGTCCGCTTCCGTGTGTGTGGTGGCGCTGTTGGGCCTGGTGATTGCGACGGTCATGGATGCGCAACCCGGTCCTGACCGTTCCATCCTTGCAGCTCAGCCAGCCCAAAAACCTGCCCAAAAACCTGCCCAAAAACCTGCTGACAAACCTGCTGACAAACCTGCTGACAAACCTGCTGACAAACCTGCTGACAAACCTGCTGATCCGGCACCAACTCTTGAAACAAAACCGTTGCCGAAACTCGAGGACATGACGGTCCCCGATGTGGCGACACTCTTACAGGGGAAGCCGGTTTGTTGGGTGGTGACGAACAAGGACGAGGTGATTGTCAGCGAGCCGGTGAAGCCGCGGCCGTTCACACGAACCGCTATGGAAACGGCGATTGCCGACTGGCCCAAGGGCAAGTCGCCAGCCCAGCGTCGCGACGGACAACTCGAATTTCAGCGCCTGCACTTCTTGACGATCGTGTTGCCGGACACGAAGGCGGATGAACCGGAATACCAGTTGGGGATTCGTTTTCTCAAGGACGTGGTTCATCACGAGGACCTGATGCTGCGGCGGATCGACATGCTGATGGACGAGTCGAAATTCCGTACGGCGTTCGAGATGCTGTTGGCATTGGAACGGGTGGCGCCGCCTAAACGGGTCGGGAACAAGGAGACATTCTGGCCGGGGTACGTTGATCGCAGAAATCGGTTGATGCTGCTCGAGGCCGAAGCCAAGATCAAGCAGAAGCGGTTCCAGTCGGCAATTGCTTTCCTGGACGATCTCAAGCAGTTGGTCGAGACTCCGCCGACCGAGGCGGCAGACGAACAGTACGTCGAGTTCCGACGTGGGTTGGCCGCGAGGTTCTCCAGGGCTGCCGGTGACGCGGTCGATCCGTTGATTGCTGCTGCGGTCAGCCAGCAGGACTACCGCCAGGCGAGGTTCTTCATCAACGAGCGGCTGCAGGTATTGTCACCAGCCCACCCGGTTGCCGTGAAGTGGCAGAAAATGCTGGAGGGCAAGCAGCAGGAATTGCTCAAGCAGTCGATCGCGGCGACCTCAGCCAGTCGACACGATCAGGCCGCAGCCCTGGCACAACAGGCGGCAAAGTTCTGGCCCAACGATGTCAAGAGTGCCGGGGCAACGAGCATGCGGTCGGTTTACGCCACCGCCACTGGCCGGTTTCAGACGTTGACCGTCGGTGTGGTCAACCTGGCCGGTTCTCCTTCGGGGTGTCCGTTCCCGACCGAGTCCGATCGCCGCCACCACGAACTGCTCACCCAGTTGCTTTTTCAGGTCGACCGTTTCGAGAACATTCCTTACTACAGGACGGACTACTTCGAACAGTACGAACCGACCGACCTGGGACGGCGAGTCGAATTCACTCTGCGGCCGCGTCCGGCCAGTTGGCAGGCCGGACCGGGACTCACGGCCGATCCGATCGTCAGCATGCTGTCGGCTCGGATCGATCCCAACAACCCTCGGTACGACGAACGGTTGGCGATGTTTGTCGGAGGTCTCTCGGTTCGCTCTCCCCACGAATTTGTGGTTCACTTTGCACGAGTCCCGGTCAGCCCCGAGGCTCTGTTGAGGGTGCCGGTTGTCGCCGCGGCTCCGGGTGACCAAGACGGAAAACAGGTGCTCTCAAGACGGTTCCGAGCGCACGATCGTGGCGAGGGCTACGCGGTGTTTCGTCGGGAAATCCCCGAACCGGATGGTCTACGCGAATACCATGTTGCTGAGATTCGTGAGCTTCAATACGACACGTATCTCAAGGCACTCCAGGGGCTCGTTCGTGGAGAGTTCGAAGTCCTGCCCAGGATGCCCAGTTGGCATGTGCGGACGTTTGAGACCAACGAGCGGCTGCAGCAGCAATTTCGAGTGGTTCCCTATGCGGTACCGACCACCCACGTGATCCAGTTCAACCCTCGCAGCAAAACCCTGAGAAACAGTGAACTCCGCCGCGCCCTGGCATTCGCCGTCGATCGATCGAAAGTGCTGTCCGAGACGGTGCTTCGCGATCCACGTGTCCTCAGTGATCCCGAGCAGGCCCGTGGACGTGTCGTCACGGCTCCATTCCCCAGGCAAAGTTATGCGTACTCCCAACAACTGGCGCCACGTGAACACGATGCCATCCTGGCGTTGTCGTTGGCGGCGGTGGCGGCCAGGAGGCTGGGCGGTACGAAGGTCCCTCCGTTGAAGATGGTCGGTTCGACTGAACCGATCGCACGAGCGTCCGCTGAACAACTGGTGAAGGCCTGGAAACGGGTTGGCATTGACGTGCAACTCGTCGATCCGCCCAAGGACAAGTCGACCGATGGACCTGCAGACTGGGATCTGGCGTACCGCACGTTGCACATGACCGAGCCGGTCGTTGAACTGTGGCCGTTTCTCACCATGCAACCTCGTGCACGGGTTGCCGACCTGATGTATCTGCCCGACTGGCTCCGACAGGAGTTGATAGACCTGGATCGGTCGGAGAACTTCCAGGTGGCTGTCACGGTCTTGCAAAGGCTCCATCGGCACATCCAGGAGCAGGTGTTGATGATCCCCCTGTGGGAGGTTGACGAGGTGATGATTGTGCCTCGCAATATCCGCGGTTATCCGTTGACACCGCTGTCACCGTATCACGGTGTCGAACGCTGGACGGTCCAGTCACGTATCCCGCTTGATTCATTGCCCGAACCAAGAGCCCGGTAGACAGTCACTCGATGAACCGTTTCCAGAAAAATCTCGCTGTCCAACCGGTCGTCATACGGCTGTTGGCAGTCTGCGTTGGGCTTGTGCTATCGGTAGTTGCCTTCGGATTCGGGCTGGTGGACGCCAGCCCAGCCAAGGCGGCGGAGGAAGCCGAGACAGTCAAGCAGTCGGAGCCAGAGGAGAAAGCTGAGGAGAAAGCTCGGGTCATAATCGACGGGGGCCAGGTGGTTGACTCGATCGCCAAGGCACTCCGGGCGGCTGGTTTGGAAGGGACCGGCGTCGGGGTCACCTGGGATCGTGGAACTGTCAGGTTGACCGGTTCGGTTGTCGACTCGGATTGGAAGGCATCGGTGACCAACGTGGTGACCGAGATCGAGGGGGTTGAGAC
>PBOU01000114.1 GCA_002724415.1 Planctomycetaceae bacterium | reverse complement strand
CTCTCGGAAGCTTCGATCGAGATGAAATTCGGACGGAGATTGCAGGACGGCGATCGTTTTGCCTACGACCTGGCTCGAGAGACCGAGTTCCAGGTGGAAAGTTATTTGCACCACCAGGGCAAGCGATTTGTCGAGCGGTTTGATGCCAACAGTTACCTGTACCTGACCCGGGCGATGGACTATTTCGACCTGGCCGCCACTCATGAATCGCTCCCCGCGGCGCTGGGAAATACGGATGCGAGATTCCTCGTGGTCAGTTACAGCACCGACTGGTTGTTCCCGACCAGCCAGAGCCGGGAGATGGTCAGTGCGATGGTCGAGGCCGAGCGGGACGTGACGATGGTCGAGTTTGAGAGTCCTTATGGACATGACGCGTTCTTGATCGAACACGAACAGTTGTCCGGGGTGGTGGCTCCGTTCCTGGAGCAGACGCACGGAGCCAATCGGAGGCCGTCATGAGCGCGACCCGATTCAGTATGCCCGGCCCCGACATCAGTCTGATTGATGAGTTGCTGTTGGAGCACGTTGACGACGGGTCACGGGTGATTGACCTGGGCTGCGGCGACGGTCGGTTGCTCGAACGATTGCGGTCGGAGCGAGGATGTCGCGTCCTGGGAGTCGAGTTGGGCGAGGCGGAGGTGACCGCAGTGATTGGCCGTGGATTGCCGGTGATTCGTGGTGACCTTGACCAGGGACTGGGTGACATTCCCACCGACAGTTTCGATACGGCGGTCCTCAGCCAAACACTCCAGCAGGTTCAACGTCCCACGACGGTGTTGCGAGAGATGTTGAGAGTCGCGCAACGAGCCCTCGTCGTGGTTCCCAATTTCGGTCACTGGCGAGTTCGGTTGAAGGTGATCCAGCAAGGACGGGCACCGGTGACTGATTCGTTGCCCTACGAGTGGTATGACACGCCCAATCTGCATGTCTGTTCGATGCACGACATCCGTGATCTTGTTGAGCAACTGGGGATGCGGGTCGTTCGTGAAATCCCGATTATCGGAGGCCGCCCGGCCGAGCGGGCCTGGTGGGCCAACCTGCGGGCCAACAGCGCGTTGTACGTCCTGGAACGCTCAGTCCAGCAAGCCTAGGTGATGGACCGGTACTGGGTTCCGGCGTCAATTCGCTGGAAGCCACAACTGGTCAGCAATCCCGTCAGCGCGACGTCGGACTCGATGGCGTGGGACTCGACCAGGCTGACGGTCTCCTGCTTGAGTCTCCGGAGCGTCTCGGTGATCAGCAGTCGGCCGAGGCCTTGTCGCCGGCGCGTTTCGGCGACATGAATATCGGCCAGGCCGATGGCCCGGGAGTTCCACTTGGGAACGAACTGGTCCAGCCCGATAAGAGTGAGCGAGGCCAGCACCTCGTCGTTCTCTTTTTGGAGCAGCCGGAAACGGACGTAATCGAGCCGACCGAATCGGTTGTTCCACCACCAGTCCCCATCGTTGTTCTGGGCAGAGATCTCGATCCGCACCTGTCGTTTCCACTGGACACTGCGGAAATCCACCGCTTCACCGGCTTCGAGTTCCAGTGGTCTCTGGTAGATGGCAAACCGTTCGGTTGCCTCAAATCCACAGGAGGCCAAGAACACGGCGGCGTCCTCGTCGGTTGCCAGGAAACCGGCCGACTCGCTGCCACCGTACAATCCACAGTAAAATGGGTCACGGCCGGGACCCGGTCCGGCGTGGATCGTGGTTGACCCCTGTTCCTGAAGGTACTGAATTGCCCGGTCCATCAAGGCACGGCCGATGCCCTGGCGACGTCTTTCAGGATGAACCAGAAGCTGGCAGATCACACCATCGAGTGGATTGAGATCGGTGTGATGGTCGTTGCAGCCGAATCCGGCGTGGACCATTCCGACCAAACGGTCGTCCTCACAGGCCAGAATGAGGCCGCGCCTGTCAAAATACGGTTGCGCGAAGAGCAACTGGTCGAGCAAATCGTGGGGAATCCCAGTCGCTCCGCCCCTGGCCAATCCTGACTGATTCCACAGGGTCAAGATCTGGGGAGGATCGCTATTGCGGTAATGCCGATACTCGATCACGCCGAGCTATCCCAAGTTCACGAGTTCGCTTTGACGCTACGAGCCGCTTCGACAATCCGGTCTGCGGTCAGTCCATACTTTTCGAGCAGGCCGTCGGGGTCACCGCTTTCTGCATAACAGTCACCGGTGTTGACGTAGGAAATGGGCACCGGCGTGGTCTTGCTGGCGGCGACAGCGACGGCACTGCCAAGTCCTCCGTTGGCCGAGTGTTCCTCGGCCACGACGATCGCCTGGGTCTCCCTGGCCGCGGCCGCAATGGCGGGTTCGTCGATCGGTTTGACCGTGTGCATGTCGAGGACTCGAGCCGAGACACCCTGGTCGGCGAGTTCTGCGGCGGCATCAAGTGCCACGGCCACCATCAGGCCGTTGGCAATGATGGTCAGATCGTCGCCGTCTCGCAGTTGATTGGCTCGGCCAATGACGAACTCCGCGTCGTCCTCGTAAATGCGGGGCACGGCGGGTCGGCCGAGCCTCAAGTAGACAGGGCCATCTCGTTGGATCATTTCCTCGGTGGCCTTGGTTGTCGAGGTCTCATCGCACGGGACGATCACGGTCATTCCCGGCAGTGAACAGGCCAGGGCCACGTCCTCGATCCCCATCTGGCTCGGTCCGTCTTCGCCGATCGAGATTCCCGAGTGAGACCCAACCAGCTTGACGTTTTGAGCCGGGAAGGTGACCGACATGCGGATCTGGTCGTAGGCGTTGCACAAGAGAAACGCGGCAAAGCTGGCAACCACGGGGGTCTTGCCACAGGAGGCCAATCCTCCTGCCACGCTCACCATGTTCGCCTCGGCGATGCCCACGTTGAAGGCCCGGTCCGGAAATGCCTTGGCAAAGGCCTCGGTTCGTGTCGAGTTGCCAACGTCACCGTCGACCACCACCACCTCGGGAAACCGTTCTCCAAGTTGCTCCAGGGCCTTGCCGAACGCGTCGCGAGTTGCGCCGCCGGGTGCCAGGCCACTTTTTTCTCCAATCGCCATCGTCACGGTTCCGTCAGAAAGGAATGTGTAAGCTGGAGCCCTCGAAAGGGCTGCCCTGGACTGTTACCCCAGGTGAGCCAGGGCCTTTTCGGCCACTTCGGCTGATAGGGCCTGTCCGTGGAAGTTCAGGTCTCCGGCCTCTTCGAGTACTGGCAGGATTCCGAACCCCTTTTGTGTTTCGGCCACGATTGCTGTCGGTCGGTCCGTGACTCCCACGGCCGTCTCGAGTGCTGAGACAACAGAGGCCATGTCGTTGCCATTGATGGTCTGGACGTGCCAGCCGAACGATTCGATCTTGGGAGCAAATGGCGTGAGGTCCAGGACATCCGAGGTGGCGCCGGTCTGCTGGTAGCCATTCTGGTCGATGATCGCCGTCAGGTTACCAACCTGGTACTTGTGGGCCGTGGCGATCGCCTCCCAGACTTGCCCCTCGCCCATTTCGCCGTCTCCGAGAACGACAAAGACCCTGGAGTCGAGGCCGTTGACCCGGCAACCCAGGGCCTGGCCAAGCCCGACGGAAAGTCCCTGGCCGAGTGAACCGGTGGAGGCCTCGATTCCAGCCAACCGTCGCACGTTGGGGTGCCCTTCGAGTGGGCTGCCGAGTTTCCGGAGCGTGGCCAGGTCCTCGACGGGGAAGTATCCCGCCTCGGCCATTGCCGCGTACAGTGCCGGAACGGCGTGCCCCTTGCTCATGATGAACCGGTCGCGTTCATTCCAGTCGGGCTCGTCAGCACGGTAGTTCAGGAACCCTCCGAAGTAGATTGCCGTGACAACCTCGGTGGCTGACAGGCTGCTGGTCGGGTGTCCACTGCCCGCAGCGGTTGTCATCTCGATAATATGGCGTCGCAGGACACGAGCCTTGGATTCGAGTTCCTCGGTCGAAAGACGGTCGTTCTCAAGGGACACAAGTGGACCCCTTATAAAATGGTTGAGTGATTCCCCATCTTGCGGGGATTGTTCGGCCGCCGCGAGAAATGGGGACGACACCGCTGGCGACGGCCGCGAGACCGGTCTGGTTCGCGGCCGGAACACCCCATTTTACTGACCCTCGAAAATCCCTGCAAGCAGTCTGTCCTGATGGTGGGAGGNCAACTCGCCTCGCGGATGCACNCGCCGGTGGCCTTGGGTATGCTGATTCGGAGATTCTGCATTTGGTCACGGACAGAACCCATGAAACGAACACTGCTGGCCCGCTTTCTTGATCAACTCGATTGCCGAGCGCCCGGACCGGTCAATCGGCGTCGTTTTCTGTCGACGGTAGGCGGATCGGCCGCGTCGGCCGTGGCACTGCTTCCGGCTTACGAGTGCGGACTGGCTGCCCGCCGGCGTGCCGAGGCCGAAGCGGGTGGGCCGATTCGGGTCGAGTCGATCGTGCCACACGAGATCCATCCGAGGTACCACAAGTGGATCCACCACGAGTTGCAGCACTTTTATGGTCCCTCAAAACGTTACGTCTACGAGGTGAAGACCAACACCGGACTTGTGGGGCTGGGAGAGAGTGGTGGACTGGAATCCGAAGCGGTGAGGAAGGCCTATATCGGCACCAATCCCTTTGACCATATTGGAGACATGAGGTCGCTGGGTTTGGGGACGGCGATGTACGACCTGATGGGGCAGGCGGCCGGAGTGCCGGTGCACCGTTTGATTGGCCAGCGGCAGCGACGTTGGATCAAGGTCGGTTCCTGGACCGTCTCGGCCGATCCCAGCCACATGGCCGAAGCGGTGAAACAGTATTCGCGGCGGGGCTACACCTGGTTGAAATTTCATCTTTCTCCCTTCGAAAACGTGTTTGACCAACTCGATGCCATGCAGAAGGTGGCACCGCCTGGGTTCAAGGTCCAGTTCGATCTCACGATGGGTGGGACCGATGACCACACGCCGGATCTTCTGATCCGCATGGCCCGTTATCCGATCTGTGGTGCTTTCGAGGATCCCAAGCTGGAAAAAGACATTGACGCCTACAGGGAACTCCGCAACCGCGTCCGCGTCCCGGTTCTCTATCACCACTCCCCGCTGGGTGCGACATTCGAGGTCGTTCGTCGTGCAGCTGATGGGTACATGATGGGCCACGCCAAGATTGGTGTGGCCATTCAGAAGGCCGGCTTGTTTGGAGAACTTGATCTCCCGTTCATGTTGCAGAACGTGGGTGGNGAAATCACTCGCACCATGACCTCACACATGCACGCTGCCTTCAAGACGGCCACGTGGCACACTCACTGTGACGCGGAGACTTGGCGAGACGACGTGGTGACCAAGAAGATTGATCCCACCAACGGCTTGATCCCCGTTCCGGACAAGCCGGGATTGGGTGTGTCGCTCGACGGTGAACAACTGGAGCGACTCAAGGCACAGAAGCTTCCCACCCAGGCNAAGTGGATCATCAAGACCACCTACAAGAACGGCACGCGGATGTTCAACATCGCGGATCCGGCCGAGTCGATTTTCATGGTGCGGCCCGACCGTCGCAAGCTGCTGCCCTTCAGTTACGATGCTCCCGTATCGACCGAATGGTGGGACGACGATGGGTCCAAGATGTACAAGGAGATGTTCTNGAAAATCCAGAAACACGGGGTGGTTCTGGAGAAGCCCGGATCCAAAAACTGACCGGCTGGTGGAAGACGTGATGTTCCGATCGATTCTTGTCCTCGTGTTGCAANTCGTTCTGGCAACGACGGTGTCTGGAACTGGTNTTGCGGCTTCTCCTCTCNCTGTTGGGCAACGCACCCAGTTGCTTGTCGATGACCACGTCGTTGCGTCACGCCGGGGGCTCACCCGGCGGCTCGGACGCGTCACCAAGGTCAACGGTGGCAAGCCGATTTTCCGTGATGGCATCTTCTACGGGACGGTGCTCCACGACGGAGGCCTGTTCAAGTTGTGGTGGCGCAAGCGTGGCAAGGCCGGATACGGGTATTCCGAATCGCGAGATGGGATTCATTTCACCAAGCGAGGTGATGTCAGNGGAATCAATTTTGCCGGTGACTTCACACTGTCGGTGATGATCGATCCACACGAAACCGATCCGGCNCATCGGTACAAGGCTTCTTATGACGCTCCGGGCATGGCNGCCGGCCTGGCGTATTCGGCCGACGGGATCCGGTTCACCACCTACAACGGGGGCAAGCCGGTGACCACGCGGGCGGCCGATACCTACAACTTCCTGTCGTGGGACGGAGACGCACGGACCTACCGGTTGTTCACTCGGACCGACTTCGCNGGNCCCGGGGGCGCTGACGAATGGCGGGGAACCCGGATGATGACCAATCCGGACCCCAGGCGTCATCCGACTCGATGGAAGACCGTTCGCAACTGGGTGTTTGATCGCGAGGGCAAGTCAGAGAGGACCAGGAGGCAGATCTATGCGGTCACCGATTGGATTCGNCACGGGGTGCACTTTGGGTTGTTGAGTGTCTACGAGTGGCCGGGAGATTTCAGCGAGGGTGGGCAGGACAATCACAAACGGCACGAGCGGGACGTGATGAACTACTACATCGCGACCAGTCGCGATGCCGATTCCTGGGACCTGTCCTGGGTGTATTCCGGGCAACCCCTGGTCCCCCGNGGACCCGATGGCGCCTTCGACAAGGACTTGCTCCTGCCAGCCTCGACAATCGTCACACACGCCGGCAAGCACTGGATTTACTACGGCGGTTCCAATGAGCGGCATGGTGGTCCTGGATTCGTGTTGAAACGCGAACAGGCTGTGGGATTGGCCACCATCGGCGAGGATCGGCTGGTGGGATTGGACGCCACCGGTCGCGGCACTCTGCTCACACGGCCATTTCAACTCGATGGACGNCGACTGCTNGTTAATGCCAACGTGCGGGAGGGAGGATCGGTTCGAGTTGGCGTGATCGATCGACGCGGCAAGATGCTCAAGCGGTTTTCTATCGACAGGGCTCGACCCATCGAGGACGATCAGCCGGCCGCAGTTGCCAATTGGAAAGGAAACCCGAAACTCAGCTCGCTGGGCGGTGACGTGGTCCAACTGCGATTTGAGGTCGAGCGGGCGACGATCTACAGTTTTGGAATTGCGAAATGACCAGGACCGTTTCCGATGATCGCGAGTGAATGGAGGGTCCGGGTGTCGCGGCGCACGAGTGGCCTGGTTGTTGCNGCGATAGTGACCGTGTTGTGGTCACCGGAGACGCCGCGAGCGTGTGGTCAGATGGTGACCGGTGGCGTGGGGTTTCACGGGGTCGGCAGCCGGTTTTACGAGCGTCACGGNATGAGTTTCGGCCTTGGTATTGGAAGATCTGGCCGTGGCGGGTGGGCCAGCGGTGGACTGCGAACCGGGTGGNCTGTTCGCCAGGGNCAATGGGCTGGCCGCCTGGGCTGTTCTTTGTTCCAGGGGTCACACCGCAGCCTTGTCAGTTCGTCGGCGATTGTCACCGGACTGCCAGGTTATCCAATGTCGATCGTCGACACGGTCCAGGTGCCGTTCGTGGTTGGAGTTGTTCCGGTGGGGCCCGGCGGGGCATTCTGGATCGGCCCCTACGGAAACCAGTGGGGTGTTCCGGTGTCGATGGGACGTTTTCCGTATCGCTCGTGGAGTGATCCGTGGTGGTATGGGCCAACGAGACTCGGTTGGCCGGACCGGTCTTATCCGGTTGTACAGCCCGGTGAAACACTCGTGGATCGGTTCCGGGCCGCTCGTCGCCGGACGCCCCGGTCCGCATCGTCTCGGGTTCGATCGACGCCCGGTGGAGNGGNCACCTCCCCTGACGTGCGTGGACTTTCCGCGGCCGCGTTTCGTCAACTCGGCGGTCGCAGTTCGCGGCGATGACCGCTCTTGACCCATTGGAGTGAATGCGGGATAAGGCCCCCGTCCGGGCGTTTCCGTGGCATTCCTGGGTGTTTCCCATCCGGTGATTGCATGGCTGCCGGGGTGTAGCCGGCCAGGGACGGTTGGTTACGGATGTGATGTCGAGGACGACACGGATGAGTCGACGAGACGCGACGTGCCTGGCNGTTGTGCTGGGGCTGATTGCCCCTGCGGGTTGCTCGCACCTGGTCGAAACCCGGTCGGTGACCCGATTCACCGGCGCCTTTGAAGATCGCGATATCTCGGCACTCCGCGATGCCACGTCGACGGAGTTTCGTAAGAGAGCCCTGCGGGACAAGTCGGCCGTTGAGGCGATGGACCTGCTGGAGTTGCCCGAGGGGAAGGTTTCTGTGGCCGAGGTCGAAGAGGTCTCGAACAATCGCAGACGGGTGAAGGTTGAGTTCGAATCGGATGACCAGGTCAAGACGCCGATGACCTTCGAGTTGTCTCGAGAGGGGAAGTCGGGAGCCTGGCTTGTCGACGATCTGTTGCTCAAGCAATCACGACGTGGAAAGACCGTCACGCGTTCTGCGACCGACCTGATGGACCTGTTGTTGAGTGTTCATGAATTTCAACGTGCGTGGGCGAGCGGTGAGCGGCAACGACTGCTCGCTTCGACTTCCGAGAGTTTNTCGGAAAAACTGTCGCAGATCCCGGCCCCCTACCTGNCCCAGTTGGCCAACCGCGTGGCTGTTCGTGACGGGCGAACTTTCAGCAGCCGGCCCCGGGCGAGCCTGGACAAGGGGACGGCGCAGGTGAGATACAACGGCCCGGAGGGTGAAACGGTCCTGGCCCTGACGTTGGAGCCTGCCGGCTGGCGTGTGGACGATATCGTTTTTTCATCCACATCGTCCAAGCGGCGACCCGAATCGGTCCGATTGCTGGCCAGCGTCATCGCTCGAGCTGCTGGATTTCTTGATGCGTACAACACAGCCGACCGGCCGGGACTCAAGGAACACTCCTCGAGCCGGTTTTTCTCCACCTGCCTGGCGCGTGCAGATCTCTCGGAGTTGGAGTTGCCCCGGTCGGCGGCCATCGATGCCAAGGCCGAGGTGCGATTGCAGAAGACGTTCAGTGATATCCTGGTCAAGCGACCCGGCGGGATGGTGCGGCTGTCACTTGAACGGGAAGCGGTGCCTGACACCTCCAGTAAAACCGGTGATCTGGCCTCGAGTGGTTTTCGCGTGAACGAGGTCACGCTGGTTGATTTTTCCACTCAACAGGAACGCCGCGTGTCCGCGGTGTTCACCGCGCAGGCTCGGATGAGGCTCTTCCTGGCAGCTGCCCGNCAGCATGATCTGCTGGCCATCCGGCACAATTCGTCCACTGACTTCAACACCCGGGTCTGGAATCAGGTGTCGCCAACCGTGTTGCCCGAGGTTCTCGGGCTGGCCTTTTCGGAGGGACAGACGCAGGTGTCCGGGACTGTCTTCCAGGGCGCGGTGACAGAAATCACCATCACTCAGGGGAACAGGGCCCTGACATGCGTGCTCCGCGAGCAGAATGGGGTGTTGCTGGTGGACGACATCGTGGTGCCCACAACCACGCTTCCCGGTTCATTGAAGAAACAGTTCGAACGCCTTATCCCGGTGATCGGTTTCCGTCAGGCGATCCAACGAGGTGATGCATCGGAGGTGTCAGCCGTCTCGTCGGCCGATTTCAACCGGCTGGTCTGGAGCCAGGTGGATGACCGTTTTCCCGCCCAGGCTGGTCGCGTCGCCCGGTTTCTTCGTCCGATGCCGACTCAAATTCGCNTGATCGAGGACGGGCGTGAGGAGGTGACGCTGGGTGATCGGCAGTTCGGTGCCCGCGTGGCACTCGTCAAGGAATCCAGGGGATTTCGAGTCGACGATGTTGAGTTGTTGGCTGGTGCCCCGGTCGATTCCCGACCGACGATGGTGAAGCAGGTCTTGCGGCTCGAGATTGCTCGACCACAAAAACGTGACCGNCCAGCCCCNGTGACCGGGGAAGCTAGGAAACTCGACGTACCCGNTGGGCCAACTTCACGTTGACGCTTTGAAATCCGGTTGCCAGGTGGCCGGCATCAAAAAGGTCACCGCGGAGGTGTTCGACGTCATCGGCTCCGACGGCGTCTGTGAAGATGGCCCGCAGGTAGTCCTGTCCTCGCGCTGAGACTCTCCATTGCTGGCCGTCAAAGAAGGACTGGTGCACCAGTCGCGGCCGCACGGTGCCCCAGCGATCCCTGAGATCGCTGGCCGAAATGCCATCGACAGCAAAACCGTTCTCGGGTGACCATTGCAGNGTGGCGACGTGATCGGGCCGCCCCTGGTGCAGCAGATCAACGGCTTGTCCACCAAGGCGAGCAGCGTGGAAGCGATCGAAGAGGACCGGGCGACCGCCTCGTTGCGTGTGCCCGATTTTCCGGGTGAAAATTGCCGCCTCNGGTGACGCGTGGTCGGCCAGGAGGGAACGTGGCAGAGTCTCGGCGAGTCGCTGTTTGAGTGCCTCGGCCGCACCTCGAAAGAGCACGTTGCCGGCCGGGTCAACACTCGAGGAGGTNGCTCCCAGTTGCTGTCCCGATTCGTCGACGATCCCCTCGCCAATCACGGCGACAACGTGTCGCTGNTGCCGATAGATCTGGCCGACTTGTTCNGCAAACCGGTCAAATTCCAATGGCACTTCAGGGATCACGACCAGGTCGGGCTGTCCATAACTGCTTCCCAACGCGATGTAGCCAGATTGNCGGCCCATCACCTCGACGATGGCCACCCGTCGATGNCTCTCGGCTGTTGTGCGAATCCGGCGGATGGCCTGGACGACGACAAATACCGCGGTGGCGAAACCCGGGGTCGCGAAGTTCACCATCCTCGAGATGTCCAGTGGGGAGCCATCCGTTTCGGTGGGAAGTGGATCGTCTTCCAGTGGAGTGGTCCAGGACACCGGTTCATCGGGTGAATTCAGGCCGAGGTCGTTGTCGATCGTCTTGGGGGCCAACACGCACGGCAGGCGTTCAGAGAGGGGCTGGAGACCGTTGAGCGTGCCGTCACCGCCGACGGCGATAAGTCCCTGGATTCCCAATTGATCAAGTCGGCCGGCGACAGCGTCGACGAGTTGAGCGTTGGATCCGTCAAGGTACGTCCGCGAGGAACCCAGGATGGTGCCACCACGGCAGGGATCGAGTTCAGGGATTGTTGCCAGCAGGGGATTGAGTGGGACGTGGGGCAGTTGATCGTCGAGCAGACCGGCGAATCCATCGAGCAGTCCAAAGACCTCGATTCCCAGTTGGTTCGCACGTGTCACGGCGCCGTGCAGGGTGGCATTCAGCGCGGGGGTGTCCCCGCCGGCCGTGAGGATGGCGAGTCGTTTCATTGGCTGATCGGTCCTTCAGGAGCCCGTTGAGGAAACGCTTGAGTGGTTCGTGATAACAACTTATACAGTCGTGCAAACGAATGTCACGAGATTGTCTGATGCCGCGAGGTGATCTGATGCGTGGGTTCCTGGCTTGTTTCGGTTCGGCCGTGCTCGGCGGATTGTTGGTGTGTGTGTCCGGTGGTGGCCCGGCCCCGGCATTTCTTCCCCGTGGAGAGTCGCAGGAAGTGGCTCCCAGGTCCGCACCGTCTCGTCCGACCGATGGTGACGACGTGTCACTCACGCCCGACGAGGCGGTCAATGTGGCGGTTTATCAACGGGTGAACCGTGCAGTGGTCAACATCACCACCCGGAGCTATCGCGCGGAGGGGTTTTTCCTGTTTGATGGGGATTCGGTTGAGGGCAATGGATCCGGATTTGTTGTCGACAAGTCGGGACACATCGTGACCAATTTTCACGTGATCGAGGACGCACGGGCCGTCTCGGTGACCCTCTACAATGGCGAGACATACACCGCAACATTCGTGGGCGCCGATCCGATTAACGATGTCGCAGTGATCAAGGTTGACGCCGATGCCAAGGTCCTTTGGCCGGTGGATCTTGGTGACGCGACAAAACTGAAGGTCGGTCGTCGTGTCTTCGCCATCGGAAACCCTTTCGGGTTGGAACGCACGCTGACAACCGGAGTGGTGTCGAGCCTGAATCGCAGCCTGCAACTGGTTCGTGGTCGAACGATCAAGTCGATAATTCAGACCGACGCCGCAATCAACCCGGGGAATTCCGGGGGCCCGTTAATGGATTCACGCGGGGACGTGATTGGCATGAACGTCGCGATCTTCAGCAAGTCAGGTCAGAGTTCCGGGGTGGGGTTCGCGATTCCGGCCAACCTGATTGGCCGGGTTGTTCCTCAGCTCCTGAAACACGGTCGGGTGATTCGGCCAGACCTGGGAATCACCCGTGTCTACCAGACCGGGAAAGGCCTGATGATTGCTGGTTTGAAACGGGGTGGCTCGGCCGAGCGCGCGGGGTTGCGGGGGCCCAGGATTGTCCGGTTGCAAAGAGGACCACTGGTTCTGCAACGGATGGACCGCACCGCGGCCGATCTTGTGGTGTCCGTCGATGGACAGCCCGTGCGAACGTTTGAAACGTTGCTGGAGCACGTCGAAAAACACAAGCCTGGCGACCGGGTCGTGCTGGAGGTGATCCGGGACGGGCGTCGTATCAAGGTCCCGGTCCGACTGGACGACGGTGAGCCGGATGGTCGTCGTTCGTGAGCGGTGGCCGCTTACTTATTCGGCGATTGCGACGTTGATCCGTCGCCCACCGCGGTCGAAGAACACGGTGCCTTCCACCAGTGAGAACAACGTGTAGTCGTTGCCCATGCCGACGTTCTGGCCCGGATGCCACTTGGTCCCACACTGGCGGATCAGGATATTGCCGGCACCGACGGATTCGCCACCGAACTTCTTGATTCCACGTCGTTGAGCATTGGAATCTCGTCCGTTGCGACTGGATCCCTGTCCCTTTTTGTGTGCCATCTCTGTGACCGTTGCTTCCGGACCTGGTTGACGAATCGGCCACCGGGACCGATTTCTGCAGCAAGCATTGCCGCGAAGCAATTATCTTATCAGCTACCTGCCGGTTTTGGCGAGTCCGGGGCAGTGTTCTTGGCTGGCGGGGCCGATTTTGCACGAACGGGAGGACCTTCAGGACGGTAGATCCAGCGGGGTTCGAACACCTCGTCGTTGGGTCCCTTCAGGAAGAACTCGGTCTCATCCTGGTCGATCGCATCGCCGGGTCGCCAGTAGCGTTGCACGAGAGTTTTGCGCCAGAGAGTTGCACTGGCAGGAGGACCACTCGCGGCGGCCTTGACCACGTAAAACCAGTTTCCGGCTTCGATGGCTTGTTTCTTCAACGCGTCGGTCTTGGACGTCTCCAGCAGATCGTGCATGTTTGTCCAGTTCTGCGTCGTGTTGCCATTCCAAACAGCCGTGGCTCGCCGCAATTGACCACCGCTGAGTGCCTGAGAAAGCGTGCCGAATGGCACCGGGCCACGGACATAGCGATACCCGTTGGAGAATCCCGACATGTAGATGGTGACGAAGTCGGTCCGGGGATCGATACCCGTCCAAGTCACCACACCATAGACGGGACTGATGTCCTGCTTGGCGTCATAGGGGGTCACTTCCGGGATCGGCCCGACGACCTGGACCGAGTTTTTCAACTGGGGCAATCGTTCGCGGATGGCAATCGCCGCCTGGGCTTCGGGAAGAATGTTGTCCGAGTAAATCTTCTGGACGTTGTTGTCATTGGCTACGAGTGTGAACTCGGGAGCGAAAAGTGACTTTCCGGGTGCCGGATCGAATTCGTTGAGCGGATCGACTCCATTCGGGTCGCCCTTGTTCGGAAGCGGGCGATTGACGGCACGATAAAGAAGATACCACACCAGCTGTTTGGATTTTTTTCCGGTCTTGGGATCGGTCAGGTTGATCGTCACCAGTCTCAGCGGCTTGAATCGAACTTCCAGCACCCAGAGATCGGTTTGCTGGTTGCGTTCTTCACCGGAGGCTTGCGACGGAACACGGATCTTGAACCCGCGCAACGGCTTGGAAGTCGCCGGGGCGACCTTGGCCTCGGTGGGCTGCTGTGCCGCGGCTACAGCCGCGAGAACAACGGTGGCCAGGGAGGCGAGAAGGATTCGGATCGGAGTGAGGGGAGAGGGACCGGTCATCGGTCGGATTCCCTGCTGGGCCTGCTGGATGAAAGAGGCTCGAGGCCTAGGCAACTATAGCCCCGTTTTTTTTGGCCGGTCAAGACGACCATCGATTCCGACGACTTCCGGGCACATCGAGTGTAGGGGTCAGTCGGGTTGTGACGGGTGTTGCCGGGTGTGTTCCGACCCGGGGCATCGAAAAGGTTGCCTGGAAATTCAGCCGTGTTTCCTACTCTCACCGTCTCCTGGCTCCGTCAGAGGACCCTGTTGAGACTGGTCGTGATCGACAAGAGCACGCCGGACAGGCAGGCGTCGCAGCATACCCGTCGGACAGTTATAGTCGAGTGAGGCTCCACGAGCATGATTCGGTTGGAGCCATCCATCCTGCCCATTTCTGCCCCTGGCATTTCAGCCGATGACGTTGCCCGACCCTGTTACCGAGGCGTCTGACGATCGTGGTGGGTCGGATGAGAAGACTCCGTTGGAGGATCCGGTGCTGATGGAGGATGACAGGGGGAGCCCCCCCCCGCCTCGCATGGTTTCGATTCCCGGTCCTGGCGTGTTCGAAGCGTTTGGCTGGCTGGTCGGGGTGATCATGTTGCACCTGGTGGCTACCGCGATCGCGATCATGCTGATCGTGTTGGGCCTGGTCATAGTGCGAAATGACCCGAAGTTATTGAGTGATCAACAGCAGTTGCAGTTGGCCATCAACGATCAGATTGGCCTGGTGATGGGTGGCGATCAGTTGCTGTTTGTGATCGCGGTGACGTTATTGGTTGGACTCCGGCTGGCGGTGCCCCCCGCACCATCGTCTGGACCCTGGACACGTTTGCTCAACCGGCTCGGGCGTCAGAAAATCCGTTGGCCGCACCTGGCGATGATCGTGGCAATCGTCATTCCGGTGTCGGTTTCGTGTGGACAACTGTTTGTGGTGGCCAACCGCGTTTGGCAACAGATGCTCAAGGCACTCCCGGGATTGCCTGATGTTCAGACTGTCCAGGAGGTGAACGTGCTGTCGAACCTCGCCGAGGGCCTTCCATTGCCGGCGCTGGTGTTTGTTCTGGCGGTGTTGCCGGCGATCGGCGAGGAACTGGTTTTTCGAGGGGTGATCGGCCGGGGGCTGGTCGCACGCACTGGTGTCGTCCGGGGAGTTTTCATGACATCCCTGCTGTTTTCCGTCGCACATCTGCATCCGGCTCACCAGTTGTCGGTCTTTCCGCTCGGGGTCCTGTTGCATGTGATCTACCTGGCCACCCGCTCCATTCTTGCACCGATCTTGCTGCATTTCCTGGTCAATGGATGGGCGGCTGTCCTGGCCAAGGCCAGTGTGTCGATGAAGGACCAGGGCGAGGGAGCCCAACTGCTCGGTGGCGACGAACTGATGGCCTGGTATGTGCTGTTGCCCGCGGTCCTGGCATCGCTGGCAGCGGTTGTGTTTTTCTGGCGGTCCCGGATTGAATTTCAAGAAGCAGACGGAAAATGGTGGTGGCCGATTTACCGCAGCGTGGAGACGCCGCTGGGACCTGCCGTGGCCACACGGTTGAATCCGCCATTGTCGTTGGTGATGGGGCTTGTCGGGATGCTGTTGTGTTTTTATGTGGTAGCCGGCTGGGAGATCTACCGGTTGGTGGGTGGAGGTTAGAGAGATGTCCGAGACGAATGCGGGTGAATCAAAGGGCAACTATGCCTTCGTCAGCCTGGGGTGCCCCAAGAACCTCGTTGACAGCGAGAAAATGCTCGGGACCCTGGCGCTGGATGGGTACACGCTGGTTCCCGAGCCGGTTGGAACCGATTTCGTGATCGTCAACACGTGTGGTTTCATCGAGAGTGCCCGCGCCGAGTCGAAGTCGGTGATCGACGAGATGATCGATTTGAAACGGGCGGGCCAGACCGGTGGACTGATCGTGGCCGGTTGCCTGCCAGAACGAGTCGGTGGTGGTCTCCGGGAAGAACGTCCAGAAATCGACCACGTGGTAGGGGTGTTTGGTCGGGACGAGATTCACCGGGTAGCCGACCACCTGGTGGGTCGTGCTCGGGAGCAACGTGAACTGTTTCGGCCAGCCCCGATCACGGCACAGCAGGACCGGGGCCGTCTGAGGATCACGCCGAGGCACTTCGCTTACCTGAAGATTTCTGAGGGGTGTGATCGGACATGCACCTTCTGCGCCATTCCCAGGATGCGGGGCAAGCATGTCACCAAGCCGATCGAAGAGGTCGTGCGGGAGGCCGAGGAATTGGTCGGTGACGGGGTTCGTGAACTGGTGCTCGTGGCCCAGGACACCACCTATTACGGTCTCGACCTTTACGGCGAAGTCCGCTTGACCGAACTGCTGAGACGACTGGAGCAGGTGAATGGCCTGGACTGGATCCGCCTGATGTATCTCTATCCAATCCATTTCAACGATGAACTGATTGGCGTGATTTCCGATTCGGAAAAGATCCTGCCGTATCTCGACCTGCCGCTGCAGCACATCAACAGTGCTGTCCTGAAGAGGATGCAGCGGCGCGTGGATCGCGCGGCGACCGAGCAGTTGCTGGAGAATCTGCGGGAGCGGGTGGCCAACCTTGTGCTCCGGACCACCTTCATCACAGGATTTCCCGGTGAGACCGACGAGCAGTTCGAGGAACTCAAGCGGTTTGTCGACCTCGGGCACTTCCAGCGGATGGGGGTCTTCACCTATTCGCTGGAGCCGGATACTCCGGCCGTGCGATTGGATGGTCACTTGCCCGAGGAGGTCAAGGAGGCCCGCCGGGATGAGTTGATGGCGACACAACAGGACCATGCGTTTGCCTTCGGCGAGTCGCTGGTCGGGTATGAACTTGATGTCCTGATCGACAGGGCTGCCGAAGAGCCCGGGAAATGGGTCGGCAGGTCATTTGCCGATGCGCCCGAGATTGATGGAGTCGTCGAGGTCTCTGGCGAGGGGTTGGAGATCGGGGAGATGGTTCCCGTTGAGATCCTGTCGAGGCAGGGGTACGATCTGGCCGGACTGGCCCTTGAGTAACAGGACTGGTGGGTGAGATCTCCATTGAACGCCACAGAGACAAACACAGTGGTCGGGGAGTCAGATCAGCCAACTCACTGGCTGAACATTCCCAACCTGATCACCATCAGTCGCCTGCTGATGGCAGCAGTCTTGTTCGTGTTGATCGAGGCTGACGGATGGTGGAAGACGGCGACCGTGCTGTTTGTCATCGCGGCGGCCACCGATTTCCTGGACGGTTTCATTGCCCGTCGCTACGGGCTTGTGACTCCGCTGGGGCGAATTCTCGATCCATTTGCCGACAAGATCATCATCTGTGGCGTGTTCGTCTTTTTGCTCTCGGTGGGAGGCAGCACATCGAAGTCGGGCGTGACCGCGTGGATCGTTGTGGTCGTGCTGGCACGCGAGATGTTCGTGACCAGCTTGCGTGGATTCCTGGAGAAACAGGGCCAGGACTTTTCTGCGGCACTCTCGGGCAAGCTCAAAATGGTCCTGCAATGTGCCGCGGTGCCGTTGTGCCTGTTGTCGATGGACCAGGAGATTGTCGGACAATTCGACAGCCTGATCCGGGTTCGCGATTTCCTGTTGATGGTGATGGTCGTTGTGACCGTTTTCAGCGGGGTGGAGTATTCGATTCGCGCGACACAGATGCTTCGTCGCGGTCGGTCGTCCGAAACACCCAGCGACGACACAGCAAGTAGTTGAACATCATCCCTGCGACGACGCCGATGGGGACTGTGAGTACGATGTGATTGGCGAACAGTGGCGACAGACGACGCAGCAGGGTGCGTGCCGTGAAACTGATCACACCGCCCAGTGAACAACTGGCACAGAAGCCCAGGTACTGTCGCCACACCGGACTGGGGACGGCGTCGGCGAAGGTGAGGCGTCGGTTCCAGAAGAAATTCCAGGTCATCGCCGTGACGATTCCGATCACGAAGGCGGCGTCAGGATGCGTTGATTGACCGGCCAGGTGGGTGGCTGCCGCGTCGACCAGGACACCACTGGCTCCCACGAAACCGAAGCGGACAAAACGGGCCACTTCGGGAAACGCGGATTCCAGGACTCGCAACCGTTCGACCAGGGCCGCAATTGGTGAACCCACCCTGTTGATTCTCCCTCGAGCACCTCCGGGGCACTCTGCTGAACTCAGGTGTGGCCAGTCTGAGAGTCCTGGTGGAAAACCGCAAGATGGTTGCCGGGACGGGGTGTCCACAAAAACGACGATCCGGATTGGTACACTGTTGCGGTTGGAGATGATCATCCGGGCGTTGCTGTGTCGGGCGGCTCAAGTCGAAGAAACCGTAACGAGTTCCGTTCCTGTTGCAGGAGCTTCAACACATGGACAATCCACTGGCCTGGCGTCCCCAGGCGATCAACACCGGCAATTGGTTGGCCGGGTACTCTCTGAATGAATTGCGAGAACGTGTCGGCACCGACCGGATCGTGTTGCCGATTTGTTCGTTGGGGACTCCGGCCGAGGAGTTGACCGGGTTGGCCCCTCTGGTGTTGCCGCCTCTTTACCATGAGGCGCTCGATGATGAGTTGCGGGTGGCCCTGGTGTCACGAATCACCGAGTGTTTTCCGTTCTATCACGAAACCTCTCGTGGTGGTGAGAGTTCCGTCGAACTGATCGAGTTGCCGGCACGGGCCCATCCTGCCTGTGGTCCGACCGGTGGAGTCGTGGCATTCAGTGTCGACACGGCAGTCGAGGAGCACGGTCCCCACCTGCCGTTGGCCACCGACACGCTACAGAGTTATGCGGTGCTTGAACGGCTGGCCAGCGAGCACCCCGGGGTGGTGCTTGCTCCGCCGGTTGACTACGGCCAGCTGACCTGGGGGCTGCCGTTTGGGATGAGTATCGATATCACCGCCCCGTTGTTGACTCGTTATGTGACCGGTTACACCAACGCGATTGCCGATTGGCTGGAACCGACGGCGGCCTATGTCGTTGATGTGCACGGTTCGATCGTGCATCGTGCGGCGATTCAGGACGGATTGGCGGCCAGCCGAATCGGTCGCTGGTCGTTCCGGTGGCTTCACGATCCATTGGTTGCATTGTCCGGGGACCGCGGGGACCAACATGCTGGTGGGGTGGAGACGGCGTTGATCGAATTCATCAATCCGGCACTGGTGGATGCTGCGTGGTGGCCCAGTCGACGCGAGGAGTTGTTGGCCAAACAGATGTCACTGGAAGATGCCGTCCGGTTGTCGTTGGACCTGCCGACGTTCATCGAACGAGTCGAGTCCGAGAGGCTCAACGGGATCGTCGGAGGACTCGAGAACTACGATGCGATCGACGGGGCCGACCTGATGGAGCGAATCCTCGGCGTGTCTCGAACGGATCTCGCAGCGCTGCTGCCGACCGGTTGATTGCACCGCTCTTGGAATTGGTGCATCCTGTGCCCTGTCAGTTTTCCAGGACAGCCGATGGTCACTCCCGTCTCCTCGCCTTCCCAATCCGATGGGCCCCGCTCGGGTGAGAATCGCACGATCTGGGTCATCTGGCTGGTCTACGGCGCGTTCTACTTTTGCCGTACAAACATTTCGGCCGCTGTTCCGGGGCTCAGTGAAACCAGCGAAAACGGTGGCCTGGGCCTGAGCGGCGAGCAGGTTGGCTGGATTCTGGCCTCGTTGAAGATTGCCTACGGCCTGGGACAGTTGGTCAACGGGCAGCTTTCCGAGCGAATTGCTCCACGAATCCTGTTGTCGATTGGCATGTTCTGTTCTGCGTTGCTCAACGTCGCATTTGGGCTCTCGACGGGATTCTATTTTCTGCTGTTCATCTGGGCGGCCAACGGCTACTGCCAGTCGCTGGGATGGACACCATGTGTTCGGGTGGTGGGGAACTGGATTCCCTTGTCACGGCGTGGTTGGGCGTTGGGTGTCATTGGAACGGGGTACCAGATCACCCTGGGCCTGACGTACCTGATCGCGAGTGAGTCGGCCGATCGCTGGGGGTGGCGTGGAGCCTTGTACATTCCCTCGGTGATGTTGGCGTTGTCCGGTGTGATCATGCTGGTCACCCTTCGTGAAACACCAACCGGGGGACGTATCCTGGAAGAGACGAGTGATGTGGATGGTGAGGCCGGTGAGCGGCCGGGAATCCGTGAGACACTGTACCTGACGTTCTTCAATCCCACGCTGTGGTTGCTGGGACTGTCGCTGGGCCTGCTCAATGCCTGCCGCTATGGCTTTCTGGATTGGGGACTGAAGCACCTGATGGACGTCCAGGAGACAACGATTGGCAAGGCGGGGTTGAAGTACTGCGTGATTGCTGTGGGTGCAGCAGCCGGTTCATTCCTGGCCGGAATTGCTACCGATCGGCTCTTTGGTGGCCGCCGGGCTCCAGTGATCGCGATCCTGTTGACCACCCTGGGGGTCAGCACGCTGCTGTACGAATCGGTGTCCCGGGTTTCGACAATCGGCACGGTCCTGTTGCTGGTGGTGATCGGGTTCTGCATCTATGGCCCCCAGGTCCTGCTGGTTGGCACGGCGCCGGCCGACCTGGCTCATCGCGGCACCGCAGCGGCAGCGGCGGGGTTCGTCAATTTTATCGGCTACATGGGCGCGGCAACCGGTGACGTGGTGACCGGGATCTACTCGAGCGGGTCCGAGGACTCCTGGCAGGTGACGATCTACATCTGGGCCGGCTGGGCATTTGCTGCGGCGTTGACAACAGGAGTGCTCTGGAACACCACGTCGCGAGAGGTGGGCCTGTTGCCGAGGCGTTTGCCCTGGGTGATCGCCTGTGGATCACAGGTAGCTGCCGGGAGCATGGTGTGGATGGCTGGTGGACCCGGTTGGCTGCTTGTCAGTCTCGGAGCAGCGGTGGCAGGAATCGTTTTGAGCAGGCGCAAAAAAATCCTGGCCGTGATGGCCGCTATCGTGTCGGTGGCCGGGTTGATAGTGTTGTTCGTCGTTCCTCCGGCTGCCGATGCTCTCCCGACCTGGTTCATCGTGGTCCCCCGGGTCCTGCTGGGATTGGCGGCACTGGCGTCGGTGATGGTATTCGTGGAAAGGGACTAGATGGCCAATCGGGCGATAATCATCGGGGCCGGGCGAGGGTCACGGCTGATGCCGACCACCGCCGAGGCGCCCAAGTGTTTTGCAGAAGTCGCGGGTCGACGGATTCTCGACTGGACTGTTGACGCTTTGCGGGACGCGGGAATTCAACAGATTGCCTTCATCGGTGGGTACCGGATCGAGGCGGTCCAGTCGGCCTACCCGGAGTTCGAATTCCGGCACAATGTCGATTGGGCCAACAACAATATCCTGGCCTCGCTGTTCTGCGCCGAGGACCTGATGGACGAGCCGTTTGTTTGCTGTTACTCGGATTGTCTCTTCACGGCCAACCTCGTTTCGGGGATTCTCGAGACTGCCGGCGACATATCCATCTCGGTCGACGTGGGCTGGCGAGAGCGGTATGCGGGGCGGACCGAGCATCCCGCCGATGACGCCGAGAAGATCACCGCTGGTGACGGGTTGGTGACACGGATCGAGCGGGAGATTCCCGAGACGGAGGCGTACGGGGAATTCACCGGAGTGGCTCGCTTTGGAAGTGAAGGGGCCCAAGTGCTTCGTCGCGAGTTTCACCGAGTCCGGGAGTTGCACGCCGGGGGGCCATTTCGGGGAGCCCGGCTGTTTGAGAAGGCCTACCTGATTCACCTGTTGCAGGAAATGGTCGAGCGCGGAGTCGAGTTTCGGCATTCTGATACGACAGGTGAGTACATCGAGATCGACACCCAACAGGACTTCGAGTACGCCCGGGGGTGTTGGACACCCGGGGGGATTGCCAGATGAGTGAGATGCCGCTGTTTCCGACGTCGGTGGTCGGCTCGATGCCACGACCGGCATGGGTTCGCCGCCTGATCAGTGATGATGGATCGATCGACGACACCGATCGGACTCGTTGGATGGATTCCGCGATCCGCTCGGTGATTGCTCTCCAGGAGGCTGCCGGACTCGATGTGATCACCGACGGCGAATGGAGTCGCAAGAGCTACATCGGGGTGATTGCCGAGTTGGCCGATGGATTCGAATTGAGCACCAGCGACGATGGACGTCCCTGGACCGTGGTGACAGGCACTCTGGCTCCCAGGCAGCCGGGTTTCATCGCCGCCGAAGCCTCACGGATCAAGTCACTGACGGATCGGGCAATCAAGTCGACACTGCCTGCGCCNGCACTGCTGGGAGAACGGATGTGGGATCCGGTCGCCTCGTCGGCTGCGTACCCGACCCGCGAGTCGTTTGTCGAGGCGTGCGTGCCGATCTTGCGTCGGGAAGTGGAATTGTTGCGAGACGAGGGCGTGTCGATCGTGCAGATCGATGATCCACACCTGTGCCTGTTTGTGGATCCGGAGGTTCGCGCTGGGTACGACAACCCGGATCGGGCGGCGGACTTTGCGGCCGAGATGACCAACCAGGTGGTTGACGGTATCGAGGGGGTNCGGTTGGCGGTTCACCTGTGTCGTCGCGCCGGGGCTCGTGTCCGTGGCGAACATGCGCACGAGGGTGGTTATGCGCCGATCATCAGCCCGCTCAACCGTCTCAAGGTTCATCACCTGACAATGGAATTCACCGCACCCCAGGCCGGCGACATGGAGGTGTTCGGAGAATTGCGAGAGGATTTTGAGATCGGACTGGGATGCGTTGGTTGCCAGCCGGGACGGGTTGATACGGCCGACGAAATCGTCGAACGGGTTGAGACCGCACTGANACACATCGACCCGGCACGGGTGACACTCAATCCCGATTGTGGATTCGCGCCCGGTTCAGCTGCGGACGTGAGCCTGGACGAGGTGTACACCAAGTTGTGTCACGAGGTCGAGGCGGCCAGGCGGCTCAGGGATCGGCATGGATGATCACCCGGCGTTGAACGGGTCGCCTTCGTATTCCATCAACTCGACAACTGCCCCGTCGTCGGTCAAGTAGAAGCCGACGTCCAGGCCCGGCAGTGGTGTAAATGGTCCCAGCAGGCAATTGAGCCCACGGGAGGCCTCCTCGAGTGAATCGACGTGGAATGCGACATGAGATTGCTCGCGGACGGGCCCACTGACCGGGCTGTCGGGCTCGAATCGCAACCATTCGATCCGATGTGGATGCTTGGTGAAATCGGTGACCCACACCCGGGTCGCCTCGACAAACACCTCGCCGTCTTGGGGCTGATCTGTGATGAGACCGATATGGGAGAATTCCATTGGACGCTCCGGAGAAACGGTGAGGCAGTCAATCGTTGGCGCGACGGGCCCTGGAGCCTTTGCCGTCGGACGCCCTATGTGCCCGNGACGAGTTGACGGTTCGGCCCGAACCGGGTGAAGCCGCTGGTGGTGTTCGTGGCTCTGGGCTGGGAGTCGAGTTGGTGTCCAGTGGCCGTTGCTGGGGGGACGAGCTTTTCTCTGAAGCTTCCGCGGCGGGAAGTGGTTGAGACTCACCGGTCAGAAAGACGTCCTTGGTTCGAATTGCGGCACGTGGAATCTGTGAGTTCTGCTTGGCTTGCTGGATCAATTCGCGACTGTCGTCGCGGTGAGCGTACATGGCCTTGCCGGGGCTGACGTAATCATTCCAGTGTTTTTCGAACACGGCCACGTTGTCCTTGTGACCGGCAAGAATGTCCGGAACGGTATGCAGCATCGCCATGGTTCGTTCGTACTTGATGAAGAACTTGCCGACGAATTCGGGCAGGAGCCGGGACAGCGTGTTGTGTTTGGCGATGTCGATGTAACGGGGAATCACGTACCGGGGTTTGTCCAGGGGACCGAGCACCTGTCCCAGGGCGGTGCTGAAGATCTCGGAACTCTTCTCGTCAGCGTCCTTGAGGAACAACCGGGTGAAGCCCCCGGCTCGCGCGTGGGTTGAGATTTTCGCGTTTCCCGGCACCGGGATCATCTGCAACTCGGCCAACGATCTCAGCACGGCACGGGCAACGGCCTCGGAGAGTGATTCGTGGTTCCAGGCCAGCGTGTGGCTTGGGAATGGAGGGAATCCGGAAACGTTTGAGTTCTTGGTGTAATTGATTTCGAGGGCCGTGACCGGTTCGGACTCGAACGGCTCGCCGATTCGCCAGAGTTGCCGGGCTTCGGTTCGTTGTTTCGTACGCGAGATCATTTCCTCGTTGAGCGTTCCGACGGCGTCTTCGATATCCGAAGGTCCCAGTTCGGTGAACAACGCGTGCACATGGCCTGGTCCTTTTTCGATGGCACCATCCTCGCAGACACCGTAGGTGGCATCGTGCTTCTTGGCGAATCGGTGGAAGTCGTCGAATCCCTTCCGGAGTTCAGGAGCCAGGCACACGACGTCCCAGTTGTCGGCGAGTTTCTCGGGCCACTCGGGATCCAGGCGAATCGAACGNCCCCGGAGTTGGTTGACTGTCATTGACGTGGCGGCGGCGGTGAGGTCAATCAGCACATTGATCNTGTTGGCGTCCCAGCCTTCTCCGAGCAATCCGCGGGTGCCAACCAGGCAGCGGGTCACCCCCTTCTGGAACATCGCCGTGATCAACCGGATGTAGAGTCGTGGACTCCATTCGCTGCCCAGGCCACGNAGCACCATGAAGTCGTTGTCTTGAGCGGTCAGTTGCAGTTCGACATCAGCGCCGTCCTCGATCAACCACGCACGAGCCTCCTCCAGGAAAAACTCCGCCAGGTCGTCGTCGATCAACACGGTGGACCCGGTGATCAGGATGGGATCAAGCAGATCGGTGTTGGGGTCTGTCAGGAGTTGACGAAAGGCCTGGATTGCCCCGCCGGATTCCTCGTCGAGCAGGTGGGTGATCTCCTCGTTGACGGCCGATGTTTTCTCGTAGTCGGCGATCACGACGGCACGGATCGAGTCGCCCAGGACCTGGAATTCGGCGTTGAGGATCGGGATGAGGGCCTGGGCCTTGGCCTTCGAGTACGCCATGATTCGTCCGGCCGGTGAGGCACAGACCTGTGTGGAGGTCTCCGTGACCTGGACACCGAACATTCTCAGGCGATCGGTGGCCTGTTCGGCCAGTTCCCGGTCGGCGACCGATTCGCTGCGTCGCAGGGCGTTGCGGATGTACCGTCCGAGCACGGGCATCAGGATTTCCATCTCCGTTGGAAATTGCGGGGTTTCCCACTCGAAGGGCAGGATTGTCTCGGGAATGCCCTGGGGCAGGGGATGCTCAATTGACTGCAGGAAAAATCGAGCGGCGTGAGCAAACTCGGGGTCACGTTTCTCGTAATCGAACCATGAATCGAGCTTTACGATGCCCGCCTGCAGGCTGCCGAGTGTCTCGCCCAGCCATTTGGGCAATGGGGCGGCACGGGGAATGTCGTCCTTGTCGGGAGGTTGCTGGATGCACAGTTCCTCGACCAACTCGGTGAGCTTGTCGTTGATATTGGCCATGTAGCTGAATTCGTCACCGGTGGGTCTGACGAAGTAGACGAGGTCCTGGTAGGGCGCCAGGAATCCATCCTTGACCACGGCAGGGACGGGGACCTGGAAATCCACCGGCCCGAAGAAGGTCTGGTACCGTTCGACGTCTTCTCGACGATGGTCGTTTAAGTCTGGCGGAGTTGCGGTCAGGCCAACAATGGTTGGTCCGTCGAGCAGTTCGCGGGCATCCGAGAGGACCCGTCCCCAGTGGCCCAGCAGGTGGTGGCATTCATCGAGAATGATCAGGCCAACGCCGGCGTCCTTGAGTCGTCCGAGTGTTTCGATGGCCGAGCGATGCAACGTTCGCAAGGCCTCGCCGCCGATGGCGAGTTCATCTCGAACAACCTTCTTGTTCCGGGCCAGCCGGGTGGCGTAGTACTCGGGATTTCGTTCCTTCAAATCCTCGATCCAGAGCTGGCCCTCCTCCGGCGAACTGACCTCATCGTTTTCGATCAGGTACTGGATCCAGTTCTGGAGGGCTCCNTGTTCGAGATCNTCTCCCCCTCGTCTTGGCAGGGTCACAGACTGGTAGGTCAGCGAGTTGAGCAGCGAGGAGGACTTGGGGTCGGTGCTGGCAAAATCGATCAGGGGACGTCCCGACTTGGTCGAGAACAGATCAGTACGGGCGGCCCATTGCATCTGGATAGCCGAGTTGGGCGACAGCACCACCGCTGGGCAGCGGATGTGCATGGCCCAGAGATACAGCCCCAGTACGGTTTTTCCCGATCCAGGAGGGGCCACGATGTGCAGCCGGTTTTCCCCCTTGTGGAGTTGTTGCTCGGCAATCTTCATCACCTCGGCCTGCGAGGGTCTCAGGGTTCCGTCGAACCGCACTTCGGGAAAGTCCATCATCGGGTGACCCGTTCGTTGCTGTTCAGCCTGTCAACGTGCATACAAAACCTGTTAGAATCAGTTGTATTGGTAGCAGACCCACCCCCGTTTTTCTCGCTGATCGAGAGGAATATCAGAATGAAGCGCTCATTTGGCCTGTTGTTGGCCTTGTTGCTTGTCGTTGGTTGCTCGGACTCCGGTTCGAGTCCCGCGCCGGCTCCGGAATCGGGTTCGTCGACTGCGGTTGGTGCCAACCTGAATACAGTCGTGTTCAATGTTCCGGGAATGACCTGACCCACCGGATGTGCTCCGAGAGTCCGTGAGACTCTCGCCGGTCAACCTGGTGTGAAGGACGTAAAAGTCGTTTTTGAGGCCCGTCGAGCGATCTGTCAGATCGACAAGGGAACGGCCTTTGATACCNACAAAGCGATCGCAGCCCTCGATGACGAGGGATTCGAAAAGAGCACCGTGGTGAAGTAATCGCCCGGTGACGACAATACAAGCCGCCTGGCTGGTGCCGGGCGGCTTGTTTTTTTGCGCCACGAGGTACGGAAAGCCATGAGACCGATGACGAACGAGCGGATGGGAAGCCTGGCGTGGATCGCGGTGTCGTTCGTACTCGCGATGATACCTGCCACGGTGGTCGCTGCGGAGAAGGCCGCCCGGCCCAACATCATCTTCATCATGGCCGACGATCTGGGATATGGTGACCTGGGTTGTTTTGGACAGAAACGGATCCGGACACCCAATATCGATCGCCTGGCTGCCGAGGGGATGAAACTGACCGATTTTTATGCCGGATCGACCGTCTGNGCTCCCTCCAGATGCGTGTTGATGACGGGACTTCATACCGGGCACTGTTTCATCCGGGGAAACGGCAAGATCAACCTGAGGCCGGATGACGTGACGGTTGCCGAGGTACTCAAACAGGCTGGTTATACCTGTGGCTTGGCTGGAAAGTGGGGGCTGGGGCACGAGAAATCCAGTGGGCTGCCGACTCGACAGGGCTTTGATCATTTCTTCGGNTATCTCGACCAGCATCACGCTCANAACTATTNCCCCAGTTTCCTGGTGCGGGGCGAAAAGCGGGTGGCGTTGAGGAACGTGGTTCCCCGGGAAGGGCAGTTCGGGCAGGGAGTGGCAACCAAACAGGTCGACTACAGCCACGACCTGATCATGACCGACGCTTTGGGGTGGCTGGAAGAGGTCCACAAGAGACCGTTTTTCCTCTACCTTTCCCTGACCATTCCTCATGCAAACAACGAGGCCGGACGCCAGGGGATGGAGGTTCCAGACCTGGGTGACTACGCAAAGACCGACTGGCCCGAGATCCAGAAGGCGACCGCGGCGATGATCGGTCGGCTCGACCGTGACGTGGGCCGACTGATGGGCATGCTCAAGAGACTGGCCATCGATCGCAATACCGTGGTCTTTTTCACCTCCGACAATGGCCCTCATCGCGAAGGGGGCAACAACCCTGACTTTTTTGATTCCAACGGGAAACTGCGAGGAATCAAGCGGGACCTGTACGAGGGAGGAATTCGGGTGCCGACTATCGTCAGGTGGCCGGGGCACATCGCCAGTGGTAGCACCAGTGGTGTCGTCGGGTCATTTGCCGATGTGTTGCCGACATTGGCCGATTTGGCTGGCGGCAGTGTGCCCGAGGGAATTGATGGACTGAGCATCGTGCCGACATTGACCGGGAACCCCAAGTCCCAGGAGTTGCACAAGTACCTGTACTGGGAGTTCTACGAGCGGGGTGGGACACGAGCCGTGCGGATGGGTGAATGGAAGGCTGTGGCAAAGTCGTTCTTTGGCAAGGAGTTGGAACTCTATCACCTGCCGACAGATCTCGGTGAACAGAAAAACGTGGCCGCCGAGCATCCGGAGATCGTGGCCCGGGCTTTGGCTGCCATGAAGGACGCTCATAGGCCCAGNCCGATGTGGAAAGTGCGTGGCCGTCGCGTGAAAAAGAAGCCGGGTGCCANNAAGAAGAAGTAGTTCGTGAAACGTGGCATTCGGAGTTGGTGGTTCAACCGAACGAGGTGCGGACGGTGGCGAGGCTCTTTTGCTTGTTGATCGTGTTGGTTTCGGCTTCCNTGGTCGTGGCGGCTCCNGCCCGTCCCAATCTGGTCGTGATCATGGCTGACGATATGGGTTACGGTGACGCAAGTTGTTATGGAAACACGACCTATGTCACGCCGCACCTGGACCGGCTGGCCGCGGGTGGCCTGAAATTTCTNGACTTTCACTCCAGTGGTCCGGTCTGTAGCCCGACCCGGGCCGGTTTGCTNACGGGACGATACCAGCAGAGGGCGGGGATTCCCGGTGTGATCAATGCCGATCCCAAGGTGAACCGTCACCACGGACTGGCGACACGCGAGGTGACGTTTGCCGAGGTGCTGGGGAAGGCGGGCTATTCCACGGCAGTCTTTGGCAAGTGGCACCTGGGATACCGGAAGCGATTCAATCCAATCCACCATGGCTTCGACCACTTCCGGGGGTATGTGAGTGGCAACGTGGATTACATCTCGCACTTCGATCGGATGGGGATTGCCGACTGGTGGGACCGGGATCGTTTGGTGCCCGAAGAGGGGTATTCCACTCATCTGATCACTCGCCATGCGGTGGAGTACATCAAGACACACGCCGATCGCAGCGGTAAGAAACCGTTTTGTCTCTACGTGGCTCACGAGTGCCCACATTCTCCCTACCAGGGTCCGAAGGACAAACCGGTCCGAAGCCTGGGGCGTGGCAATCTGAAGGGGGCAGCGCGCAAGGATGTCCGGGTGGCTTATCGAGAGATGATGATCGAAATGGACAGGGGTGTCGGTGAGATCGTCGGAGCGTTGCGGAAAGCCGGAATCGCTGAAAATACACTGGTGCTGTTTTTCTCGGACAACGGGGCCAATCGCAATGGCCAAAATGGTGTGTTGCGTGGCAACAAGGGGAGTGTCTGGGAAGGCGGCCATCGGGTGCCGGCGATCGCCTGGTGGCCGGGAACGGTCATGGCGGGACAGACAACCTCAGTCACGGCAATCACACTCGACGTGATGCCCACGTTGGTTGAACTGGCCGGTGGCCGAGTGCCCGAGGGGCATCATTTGGATGGCAGAAGCCTGGTCGGAGAGTTGGTCCATCGTCCCCGAAAGAGCAGCCGGACCTTATTCTGGGAATTTGGAAAACGGGCCGCGGTGCGTCGCCAGGACTGGAAACTGGTGGTGGGGCAGTTGCCCGATGGCGAAGTCGGGTTATTCAATCTCCGAGTTGATCTCGGCGAGAGGACAAACCTGGCCGCTGGTGAGCCGGAACTGGTGAAACAATTGCTGAAGGCCCTGGAGACCTGGCGAACCGAAGTGGCTCGTGGAAGCACGCCTCAGCCAAAGCGCGCACAAAAAAACCGCGTTTCCGGTTCGTAGACCGAAAACGCGGCGCTTGGACTGTGTTGAGTCCANCAAAACGCAACTGANGCAGAACTAGCCCTTCTTCTTCGGGGCCGGCTTCTTGTCTCCNGCGTCCTTCTTCGGNGCCGGCTTNTTGTCTCCGGCGTCCTTCTTCGGGGCTGGCTTGGCGGCGTCTCCGCCGTCCTTTTTCGGGGCTGGCTTCTTGTCTCCGGCGTCCTTCTTCGGGGCTGGCTTGGCGTCCCCGCCGTCCTTTTTGTCGTCTGCCGCAGCGTCTCCGCCGTCCGTTTTGCCATCTGTCGCGGTGGCATCTGCACCACCGGGATTCGATTCATCGTATGGACCAGACGGCGCGCCGGTGAACTGGTTGGGATCGGGACCGTCAGGGTTGATTGACTGTTCTGTGGTGGCATCGCCACAGCCCACCGACAGCAAGGTCAACGACAGACCCATCAGAAATGTGCTGGCATACTTCATCTTGTAGAACTCCCCTTGGTTTGGCCCCAGGTTGTGGGACGCATTGAAAACAGTGCGACGGTTTCAACCGGATGTTGATCTCCCGCTCGATTTCGCAACTCAATCTCTCATTACAACAACACCGATGTCTGTTCGCTACAGAGTATTCCCCGAAAACTAACTGAATTNCGACCCACGGTGCGACAGGATGCCCTCGCCGCAAACACCGCAATCTCACCCCNAATCACCTTCTCGACACGTGTTGAGAAGGCCCCTGCGGCGTCAAACAGTCAGTCACAGGCAACTTGCTNATAGCCCGGCAGTCGGGNGCCAGTCCCACGCTGAGACCACCGGAACGGGGCTGTTTCTTAATAAAATGGGAAGTCTGGGTCGTATGGGAATCCTGTTTGCGAATCCTACGGTCATTCGGGTATTTCCGTTCAACTCGGTCGTATGGTCTGTCCGAAAAATTAGAACAACTGCCATAGCCGGAATAACCGGTCTATTTGAACATTCCCGGTCTTCGGGTTCCAAGATGAACACGACACGCCTGCTGAACTTAGGCTTCATAATCTGTGCACTGGTGACGAGCCCGCTCGTCATCCTGGGCGATGANCCGCCTGGTGAGNCATCCGCTGCGGCGGATGACTCGGCCGCTGGNGTGGTTCGTGTGATTCCANCGGTCGGTGCCGTCCAGGCACCGNCGCAACCGGTAGAGCGNCAATTGTCGCCGGCTGATGATGTTTTGAGAGTTTTGCCCGCCAATGACATGCGGCAGGGCGGTTCGATTGTTCCACGTGACAAGATGGTCGGAATGCGTTTCCGACTGGATCGCCAGGCCGCCGGAAGTGGAGTTGTCGGCAATGACGTGGGCGACACGAGTTTCGATTTCTTCTGGCCTTTCGAAGCCAATGGCGACGACCGTTTTCTGTTCATCGATCTCCGGACCCAGATGAACGACCAGGGACGTGGTGGCGCCAGTACGGGAATGGGCTACCGTTCGTACAACGAGAATCTCGACCGGATCTTCGGTCTGTCGGGTTGGTGGGACTGGGACAATTCGCACCACCGTGCCTACCGGCAGGCCGGTGCGAGTTTCGAATCGCTGGGTCAGTTCTTTGACTTTCGGGCCAACGGCTACTTCCCGTTGTCCAACGAGTATCACACGGTTTACGACCGGACTGATTACTCCAATCCCCAGTTTGGTGGCTTCAATGTCCTGGTCGATCGGACCCGGATCTTCGAATCGAACTACCGGGGTGTTGACGCCGAGGTTGGAGGACCGTTGCCGGTTCTGGGGCGTTATGGAGCCCGGGGATACATGGGGATTTACCACTGGTCTTCGGAGACGGACGCGGACACGACTGGTTGGAAAGCCCGGGTGGAGACCCAGGTCACCGACGACCTGATGATTGGTGTTTCCGTTTCCGACGACTCGCTCTTTGGAACAAACACCTGGTTGAACATTGTTCTCACCTTGCCCGACGGTCGTCCCGAGACGTTCTTCCGCCCCCAGACGATGCGTCAGCGACTCAACGGTTCGGTTCGCCGCAACCGTCGCGTGGTGGTCAACCGTCGACGGCAGGTGGACATGGTTCCGTTGGTCAACTCCTCGGGTGCAAACGCCGGCAACCCGATGCAACTGGTCTGGATCGATCCCAATGCTGCATTCAACGGCAACGGAAGTTACGAGAGCCCGTTGAACAACCTCGAGACATTCAACAATGTTCCGGGCAACGACATGCTCATCGTCGGGAGTGGTGATCTGACCGGTTCGGTGACGCTCTTCGAGGACCAGCAGTTGCTGAGTGAATGGTCGTTGAACCAGCAACAGTACAACCTGGCCACCACGGCCGGCCTGATTCCATTGCCCGCCGCGGATCCGATGGCGACCAAGCCGACCTTCCGCAATCCGCTGGGAGTCGACGGCAACGATGGCGGCACGATCGTATCGATCGCTGGCAGCAACACCGAGATTGGTGGCATCATCTTTGACGGTCAGACGGACATCTCGGGAGTCTACGCCAACGCGATCACCACCGCGCCGGGCTGGTCGATTGGTGGTTTCAACATCCACGACAACGAGTTCGACCGCACTCGCAACAGCGTGGTCTTCAACAATTCGATCTCCAGCGGTGCGGGTTACGCACTGGGCATTTTCGAGCAGAACCAGTTGCGTGGCAACGGATTTGATTCGATTGCCGGGTTCCAGTTGACCGCCACGGATGGGTCGCTGTTGAACCTCCGCGTGGATGGAAACTCGGTCAGCAATTACCGCGGCGAGGATCTCGACTCTGATGGAGAACTGGATCCCGGTGAGGACACCAACGGGAACGGTGTTTTGGATGCGGGCGTGGCGTTCTCCATCACCGCCAATGAGCGGGCCGTGATCAACGCGGTGACCATTCCCGGTGATCCTGCCGATCCAAGCGATCCGGGCCTGCCGTTGGGCATCACCGACAACGTGGCGGTGTCCAATGGCACGGGACTGTTGCTGTTGACCGAGACCGAGGGCATTATCAACGCGGATGTCAGTGGGAACACGTTCAGCAACAACTTCGATCCCAACACCGGCGTCTCGGTGACGGCCGACAACGGAACGATCAATCTCCTGAGCTTTCTGAACAACGACGTCAACGACAACCTGGGTGTTGGCATGCGGCTGACCGCCCTGGGTGGCGGTACCATCGCCGGCGTAGCCAGCGAGGATCGCAACCGCAACGGGATTCTGGACCCGACCGAGGACAGCAACGGCAATGGCCTGCTGGATGTCGGCGAGGACCTGAACGGAAATGGTGTTCTCGATGGAGCTGAAGACGTCAACGGAAACGGTGTGCTTGACCATGGCTTCACCGGCAACACGATCATCGGAAACGGTGGAGATGGCCTGGTCGTGATGGCCAATGATGGAACGATTTCCAACCTGAGCATCGGGTCAGCCAGT
>PBOU01000113.1 GCA_002724415.1 Planctomycetaceae bacterium | reverse complement strand
TCGGCTGTTCGCCGATTAAAGTGGTACGTGAGCTGGGTTTAAACCGTCGTGAGACAGGTTGGTCCCTATCTGCTATGGGCGTACGAAACTTGAGGGGTTTTCTCTTTAGTACGAGAGGATTTGGAGGGACGGACCTCTGGTGTTCCTGTTGTCACGCTCGTGGCACGGCAGGGTAGCTAAGTCCGGCACGGATAAGCGCTGAAAGCATCTAAGCGCGAAGCCTTTCCCGAGATCAGGTTTCGCTTGAGTCCCCTGGGAGACGACCAGGTTAATAGGCTGGAGGTGTAAGGCAGGTAACTGTCTCAGCTGACCAGTACTAATGGACGATCGGCTTGGCCACATTGATCACTGGCTCGGAGCATGCAACGGCAACGTTGCAGGTTCAGGGCTTGAGATCGGTGGCCCTGTGTTGCCGAAAAACAAAAACACATGGATCTGCGATGACGGATTAACGCCGAAATCGCGGTCCTTCTCGACACGCACGTCGAGGTCACACAAAGACCCACTCGAAGACTACTGATTGTCGAAACATGGACGTTTCCGGTTCGGAAGGGCAGTTGCCCGGGTGCCTCAGGCAACCGGGTGATCAGTGTCCGGACCGCTTTCCGGTGACTATACCCGTCAGGAAACACGCGTTCCCATTCCGAACACGACCGTTAAGCTGACGGGGCCGATGATAGTGCCCACCAGTGCGAAAGTAGGTTATCGCCGGGATTTCACATGGCGCTCCGGTTCCCTTTGTTGGGAACCGGGGCGTTTTTTTTGCGCCGCCACGGCCGTGGCATTTCTCCTCCTGATCCCACACACCGGGACCGCTCAGGACGACGCCCCGACTGCCACTTCCATCGACACGGCTTCGCGACGCTTGCTCGACTCCCTACCACGAGAGCGACAGCATCGCACACTGCTTTTGGGAGCTCGTCAGCGACTCGAACTCAGTGATTCCAATTCCGCATTGCCCCTGATCCAGGCGGTTTTGGACAGCCCCAACGACTCGTTCCTGGCCGACGGCGGAGCCATTCGCAGCGCCAGGCTGGTGGCACTGCAACTCCTGCGGTCCCATCCAGCTGCCGGAACACGTCGCTACCAGGACCTGTTCGGCCCCGAGGCCGCCCGTCTGCTGAGGCAGGCCGATCAACGGGACGGAACCCAACGGATCGTCGCCCTGCAGCAAGTCGCCCGCCGCTTCCGGCTCACCAACGCCGGTTTCGAATCGCTCAACCGTTTGGCCACCATCTGGCTCGACCACGGCCACCCGGAGNTGGCCTGGCGTGCACTGACAATGATGGCGACAGAACCGGTTCACCGTCGGCGACTCTCGCCGGCTGTTCGCCTGAAGATGCAGGCCGCATCCCGTTTGACCGGACTCCCGATTCCCGGGGGCCTCGACATGGGGGCCGACAGGCTCGGCCAACTCACCCGCGAAATCCAGCCAGACTGGCCACTGCCATTGGGTCCCACGCGGCCTCGCCGCCCACACAGGACCTCTGCACCGGTCCTCTCTGAGGCGTGGCACTCGCGACTGTCAAATCCAGAGGACTCCTCGCCATTGGCTGCCTGGTCCTCGGCACAACGGGCTGATGGCCGATTGACCGGGGCGATGGCACTTTTCCCCATTGTCGTGGATCAACAGATAATTCTCCGTGACCAGGCTGGCATCCGCAGCCTGTCACTCAATTCCGGTGCCACACTCTGGAGATACTCCTCTCCGTGCACCTGGCACACCCGCCACCGCGCCTTCGACCGCTTGGTCCCTGTCGTGCGAAGTGGATCTGACCGACTCACCATGGCGCTGGCGGGCAACCCCCGATTCGGGATGATCACCAGCGACGGACAACGTGTCTTCGCCGTGCAACTCTCAAAGACGCCCGTGGAATTGCCGCCCCCCTCACGACGGATTCGTGGACGGGCCAATCCTGAGTTTTCATGGCCTTCAGAACTTGTCGCGCTGCCACTGACNCCCCACCCCACCCCGGCTGGCCGGCCGGGCAACGGCATCAACCACCCCCTCTGGACCTACCCCTCGGCCACGGCCACCACTCGCCCCATGGTGACACCGGCACCAAATGCAACGCCCGATCCGGTGGCGGTCCTTGGGCCCGCAACACCCGCCGGAGGCCTGCTGTTGGTCCTCACCGAACAGCAACGCCAGGTTGATCTGGCTGCATTGGATCCGGCCACGGGACGTTCAATGTGGACCCANCCGTTGGCACACAGTGATGTCGGCCTGAACGACGCCNGGGGAGCCGACCGTCACTCGACGGCCTGCATCGCGTCCCAGGCGGCTGGACTGGCCATCTGCACCACCGGCACCGGGATCACCGTCACCCTNAACCTGGTGGACGGCACACTCCGGTGGGCTTCCGACTCTCGCCCCGCCAGCGACAACGGAGGTTTCCCACGGACTCGTCGATCAGGCTTGGCCAGCCCTCCCCGCGGTGACCCCGGCCTGGCCAATCTGCCGCTGGTGACCAATGGCCACGTCGTCCTGCTGTCACCGACCTCCGACCAGTTGAAGAGTGTCAACCTGGAGACAGGGCGTCCCCTGTGGTCACGAGGCCGTTCCGGTCTCGAGTACGTTGCCGCCGTCACCGACCGAACACTGCTGGCCATTGGCCCCACCCATGTCGAGGGACTGGACCACGCGACAGGCCGCGTGTCCTGGCGACGCCGCCCGGGCCTTGTCTCGGGACGCGGCGTTCGCTTGAGCCAGGACCGTTACNTGGTCCCACTGAAATCAGGCCGCATCACGTGCCTGGAGATCGACACCGGACACGAGATCGGCCTGAGTCTTCCTCCGGCCATTGCCTCNCCGACTCGCCCCACCCCCGTCGGGCTGTTCACATCCAACGGCATCCGACCTGGCAACCTGCTTGTCGCCGGCAACTGGGTGCTGTCACTGACGGCCGACAGGATCACGGCCTACCCCCAGGCTGCTGAGCAACTGACAACGACCCGGACCGAGTTGGCTGCCGATCCAAAAAATGAACGCCTGCAACTTCAAGCGGCCGAATTGCACCTGGCGCTGGGACAGCACGAGGAATCGCTGCGGATTCTCGAATCCATAGCCAGCAGCAATTTCCCACCGGTCAGACAACGATCACGCCGAGTCCTCAGAGAACTGCTATTCCTGCAATTGGACACGGCTCGTTCATTGCCCAGCTCCCAGGCCGGACCACTCCTGAAGCGACTCGGCCAGTTGGCTGACTCGCCCCGTGACCTGGCCCGGGTCCTGGTCGAGGAGGGGCGATGGCACCTGCAACAAGGCGATCCGCTTCAGGCTTTTGAATCCGCCACCCGGCTCGCCAGCCTGGCGATCGACACGCCGCCGCAAGGAATCACGGAAGTCACCGCGGATCGCGACGGCACCCACGTTCTCACTCGTCGCAGTTGGATCACATCTCTTTCGCGTGAATCGATCAAGCTGGCCACGACGCGAGGAGGAGACACCGGGCAGTCTCTCACGCGACGACTCGACACCCGGGCCACCGCATTGGCCAAGTCCGCATCACTCGACGAACAACTCACCTTTGTCCGTCGCCACACCGGCAACCCGCTGGCCGACCCCGTGCGATTGTCGCTGGCCGACCGCCTGATTGACACCGGCCGATTCCAACAGGCTGAACTCCTGTTGCTGGCCATCCGAAAACGCGGACAACCGCGATGGAGACTGCCTGCCACCATGGCACTGGTTCAACTGTGGAGCCGTTTCGGACTGTACGAGGACTGTGTGCCACTGCTCGACGAACTGGCCATCGGGCCTCTCTCGACTGTCCGTGGCCCCGATGGGATCACCGGTGACAAATGGGTGGCCACCCGCCCGCCGAACAACCTGGCAGTCAGCACCTGGCAACGACATCGCCATTCGACGCCCCGGCCCGGCCGTGTCGAAATCANCCGTGACGACTCGGTTTCGGCCACCGTCAACTTGCCACCCACCTATCAGAAATTCCGTCGGCAATTCAGCACGTCNGAACGTGAGACCTTCGATCTGCTCGAAACCTACACCGATTCAACCCGACGAATGACGCTAATGGACCGGAAAGTTGGCGTCGCTGCCGGGCACATTGACCTGCCCACACAATTCAGTGCACGAGTCTGGTGGCACCAGTGCCGCAGTGGCCACCTGTTTCCAATGGGGTCTCATTCGTCGATGCTCGGACTGTCCCTGCTCGAACGGAACCGGACGGCGCCGCTGTGGAAACGCCCCTATCTGCCCCTGGCATCACGGCCCGAGATGCTCCGGGTCGGCCCATCAGGTGTCCTGGCGGTTTCCTTCCAGTCACGTCAACACCTGCTGGCGTGCAGCCCGGTCGACGGCGAGTTGCTGTGGCGTCGAGGCGACCTGGAAACCGGCAGCGGAACCTTTGCCGATGCGACGTCGGGATTCTTTGGTGACGACCACGTGCTGGTCGTGAGCCAATCCGACCGGATCGCCCACGACGTCTACGATTCGTTGACCGGGGTAAAACTGCGACGTTCTCGGCTTCCGATCACGGCGCGTACCCGACGCCGCTCTTTCGGCCGCCACCTGATGTACGTCACCGTCGAACCGGACGGTTCGCAGCGACTCCGTGTCTGGGACCCTCGGGACGACCGCACGATCATCGACGAACGCCTCAAGGACCGCATCTTTCCCTACGCGACTCCCGACCATCACCTGGCGTGGATCGACGACACGGGTCGACTCAAGGTGCACGACTTTCGCGAGGGAGTCCGTCGATTGACCATCCAGGCCCTTTCCAAGACCGACGAACGGATCAGTTCCATCAAGGTCTTCCGAGACCGCGACTGCTATTACGTGGCCATGTTGCCGGCCCAGGGTGCCGCGCCNCCCCGANCCGGCAACGCGCCAGTCTATTTTGTTGGCGACACACTGCTGCCGGTCATCCATGTCCACGGACACCTGCTGGCCATCGACTCGGACACGGCCACCCTTCGATGGCGTCGCACCGTTGCGTTACGGAGCGTCGTGAGATTCCGACACGACCACCTGCCGGCGCTGGTGCTGCTCGGACGAACGCGAGACCGGGGCAACGGTGGCCGCCAAAGAATGCTCGTTGAGTTACTCGACGCGAGAACAGGTCGAACACTGCTGTTGGACGAAAAACTTCCCACCGACCGAATCGTGCTGGCCTGGTACGATCCGGAAATTGCCCGGCTGGAACTGCAGGGGCTCAAGAGCCGGATCACGGTCGACTTCCGAGCGGACTGAAACGCCCGCCACCGCGGAACCGTGACAGCACCACACCCCGGCCGCCAGGCCGCTAGAGCAACTCGGGGAGAGGTCCCACGCCGTCGTCGACCAGGTAATGAGGCCGGCCGTTCAGGTCACTCACTGTGACCTGGGACACGTCGAGCCCCAGGTTGCGATACAGTGTGGCAAAGACCTCCTGAAAATGAACCGGCCGGGTCACCGGCTCCTCGGCGAACCGGTTTGTCGTCCCGATGACCTGGCCCGTCGGCATGCCTCCCCCGGCGAGCAGGGCAAACGCATTCCGGCTCCAGTGATCGCGGCCGGCGTTCTTGTTGATCTTCGGAGTCCGGCCAAATTCCCCCCACGCCACCACTGTCACATCGTCTTGCAGACCGAGCCGATAGAGATCATCGACAAGCGCCGTGAAACCCTGGTCAAACAGTGGCCACACCTTCCGACCATTGGAGAAGTTGCCACCATGCCAGTCGAAATCCGCGAAGGTGACTGAAACGCAACGAGCGCCGGCCTGCACCAACCGCCGGGCCATCAGGAATTTCGACATGATGGCCTGGTAGCCCAGGTGACCGTAGGACAACACCTTGGCATCATCCTTACCGTAATTGCGACGAACCTCCGGGGACTCCTTGCCCAGGTCCAGGGCATCGGCCAGCCGACTCGACGTCAGGACATTGAGTGCCTGCTCGGCAAATGGATCCAACGTCCCCGCGTCCCGTTGGCCATCCGCCTCGCGACGGAAGCGGTCGAACCCCGACAGCAAGCCACGACGTTGCCCCAACCGCCCCAACGAGACATTTTTGTTGAGCGTCATATTGGCACGGGCATCGCCCTCGGGCTGAAAAGCCTGGTGAGCAGTCCCGAGAAAGCCCGGCCCCGGATGATTGTATGGACCGTGTGCCATCTTCATGAAGAGGTTGAACCCGGGAGGAACAGCCGGGTTGGCTGGGCCCTGCAGGCGAGAGACAATCGACTCGAATCCCGGCCACCCGCCCGCCGGCTGGTTGTTCGTTCGACGACCGGTTACACACTGGAAGGACGAATGGCCTCCGTTGGAACCCACCAGGGTGCGAATCGTCGTGATCCGGTCCATTTGCTGAGCAATTCGCGGCAGGTGTTCGCAGACTTGGACACCCGGCACATTCGTACTGATCGGACGGAATTCGCCTCGAATCTCGCTCGGAGCATCAGGCTTCAGATCCACCGTATCCTGGTGAGGTGGCCCACCGGTCAGGTAAATCATGATCACGGCTTTGTGGGGATTCCGGGTCCCACTGGCCGCCTCGGCTCGCAGAATGTCGGGCAAACCCAGCCCTCCCAGGGCCAGCCCCCCAACCTGCAAAAACGTCCGACGGGACAGCCCATCACATTGCCGAAACCAGTCATGGCCGGTGAATGTCAGCACGACACATCCTCTCGAAAAACGGTCCAGCCGGTCATTCTATCTTCACGACAGAGGCGAGGAAACCCGAACCGGCGTCTCCGGCTTCGTCTTCTCTACTTCATCGGCTGACGGCCCACATCAGTTCGACACGATCGGTCGCAACGAGGACGAGAATGAAAACGGCCCACAGGCTCTCGAAGCGGCAGATCGATCCAACCGGGATTCATCGACCAGCCTGGGCTACTTGAACTGGAAGGCGTAGAAACTCGCGTTCCTGAAATGGAAACGCAGCTTGATCGGCCTCCCNGCCAGTTCACTCANATCNCNTCNCCCCTTCCANGACACGACCTGATCNAGNCCTCCCCGNTGGANNGGGTCNNANTCNCTNNNGCTGAANCCNGGNATCGNGTGATNNGTCGTGTCCATNATCTCGACCCACATCCCNCAGGGCCCCGAGACACCNGCNCCGGTATACAGGTTGGCCTGGAGNTTNAGGTGCAACTGCTTNCCGGTGAATGAAAAGGNNCGNGTCACCACCTCGCTGTAGGGNTTNCGGCCNGCTTCATCGGAGAACCTGANNCCNTCAAANGACACGAANCNNTCNCNNGGACTCNNCGCNAGNCCNACNGCNAACATCGTCTTGTCNCCCANNGCCCTCATCGTCGTGTTGTCCCGNTAATTGCCCCCNGTGTANTAGNNGAGGACCCGGTCNCCGTGGACGATCGGANTGATCGGNTAGANCACCGCGGCNTCGAACANNCCCTTNGCTCCNCGAGCGATGAAGGGTTCGCGGTAGCTGCGGTTGTAGTGGATCCCGTCTCGGCTGAAGACAATCTGCGGAACGATCGTGGTGCGAATCGTCCGAAACGTCCACAGCAAGCCAACGTACAGGTCTTCGTACGCCATGGCCGGCATGCAATAGAAGTCCATGTCCGCCGGGTCTTGACCGTCCGGNGCGATAATCGTCTCGGCTTCACTCCAGTGAATCATGTCCGGGCTCTCCGCCCGTCCGATCAATCTCCTTCCTGCAGGTGACCACCGGTGGAGGCTGTTTTCATTGTGCACCGCGTAGACCTTGCGGATGGGATCCCANCCCATGAAGACCGTCGGCCCCCAGCGACCTCTCCGNGGCGAGGTGTCGATCACCGGATTCTTCGAGCAGGGCGTCCAATGAAAACCATCCGGTGAATAGTAGAGATCAAAATGCATCGTCGTGGACAAAGACCCATGCCGCTCAAGGCCCTTGTAGCGCCTGTTGGGGTCTGTTTCGTGAAGATCCTTGAAGAAGTAGGTCCGGACCTGTTCGGGCGGAAGAATGTTGTTCTGCTTGGAGCCCTTGTATTCAACCAACCCGAGAACCGGCTTCTCCCAGTGCACACCATCCTTGGACGTGGCCAGGCAGACGCCGGCATCGGAGCTGTACCACATTCGGAAAAGCTTCTCCTGGTCCTCGTAGATCACCGCGTCGACCCGCACTTCACGGCCTTCCCAGGGTTTGTCTGCCCGCAGAATCGGATTGGCACCAGACTTTTCCGCGGGATTCAAAACCCGTGTGGTGTCACGAAAGCTCTCCAGCAGATAGTCGTCGACGAAAAGTTGCTTGCGGGATCCGATGTTGATGAGGGTCGGTGGTCGAACCGGCTTGCGAACCACCTGCTTCGCGGGCAGATCGGATTGCGTGGNCCCTGGAGCCGACGCGACGGCCTTGCCCGTCACGGAAACCGCCTTGCTGTCCCCGTCACCTGTCGCCTGTTTCTGGTTCGCGGCCACACCGCGGTCGACATTGGCCGGCAATGACGAAGAGATCGACACCACCGGTTTCGCGGTGCCACTCGCATTCTCACTCGCCGTCCACCCGATGCTGCTGGCCACCGGCTGACCGCACCCCGCAAGNACCATCAAGACACAAAGACNTCCAAGGCGANNGCAAAATCTGGCGTGACACTTGAATCGCATTTCCCATGCCCTTCTCTGAGAAAGTTGTCTGTCGGCTGGTGCCGCCAGTCATTAGCATCAGTCGTGCCGACAAGGTCAACGGTCCNGTCGTGTTGCGGGGCAATCTCCACCGACCAGACGCGGCGACGGCAGCAGTTCGGGGTTGAGATTCAGATGCCCAAAGCCGACAATCGTCGGCAACAGGGCGACGCAGACGGTCAACCCGGATCGGCAACCAACTGGAGATGGGCGTGGCCCGCTAGCGAGAGGAGCAGACACAAAACTGGTGCCCGGAGTGCCGTCGAGACTTCGTGACGCTCAGGCCAGCCAGTCAAAGCGCCTATAGCATAATGGTAATGCTCCAGCTTCCCAAGCTGGCTACGGGGGTTCGATTCCCCCTAGGCGCTCTCGTGCCGACCCGCATTCAGGCCGGCAACCGTTCGTCCCGCCGGTGGTGTCGCCCCGGGCACCTGGGCACCAGTTGACAGCGGTCGTCCCCCGGAAAATGCAATCGCGTTGCGTTCAGTTCGTGGACGGCGCCAGGGCTGTCAGGCTCTCGTCTATCGCGGTGATCAACCCCTGGACGTCGCCAGGCTCCATGGCCAACGAGAATGCGTTCATGGCCAACGAGTGGCTCAGGTAATAACCTCGTTCAATCAACTGGTGAAACAGCAACGCGTTCCACTCGCGGTGGCAACCGGCAAGATCGCGATAGCCGCGTGGCGGATGTTCGGCAAAATAGAGACTGAACAGCGATCCCGAGACCACCCAACTCAAGGGCAGTTCATGCCGGACTGCGACCTGGCTGAGTCCGTCGGCGAGACACTCCCCCAGTTGTTCGAGTGACTGGAAGGCCTCGACGGTCAACTCTTTCAACGTTGCCAGGCCCGCGGCCATCGCCACCGGATGAGCACTGAAAGTGCCACTCTGGTGAAATCCTGTTGCTCCTTCACGCATGTCCAGCCGGTCCATCAATTCGGCGCGTCCACCGAATGCCCCGATGGGGAAACCACCGCCAATCAACTTGCCGTACGTCGTCAGATCGGGAGTGATCTCGTTGAGTTGCTGCCAGCCCCCCCGGGCCAACCGAAAAGCAACGACTTCATCGACAATCAGCAAGACATCGTGCGCACTTGCCGTGGCGGAGACGGCCTCAGCCAGGCCTTCCACCGGTTCCAGGATCCCCGCCTTGGGATCCAGCAGAACACATGCCAGTTCACTGGCATGGGCTTCGATCAGGCCGACCGCCGCCTCGACATCATCATAGGGAAGAACCAGCACATCGTCGGTGGCTCCGGGTGCCAGGCCGCGCACACCAGCCACCGGAACTGGAGCAACCCGGTCTCCAGCAGCCTCCAACGGAGGAGCAACGCTGATCTCAACAGCGTCATGGCTACCGTGGTACCCTCCCTCGAACTTGGCAATCCGTGACCGTCCGGTCACCCCTCGCGCCAGCCGAATCGCGTGCAAGGTGGCTTCGGTCCCCGAGTTGCAGAAGCGAATCCGTTCGAGGCTCTCCACGCGACCACACAGTTCCTCGGCCAACTCGGTTTCGGCCCCTGTGGGGCCACCCAGGACCACGCCACGCCCGACCTGGCTGTTGATTGCCTCGCAGACCGCGGGGTGATTGTGTCCCAGGATCTGGGCCGTGTGGTGATTGGCACAGTCCAGGAACTCGCGGCCATCAACGTCTGTCACACGACTTCCGTCACCTCGCTCGAAAAACAAGGGATAGGGAGCGTAGTAATAGGCTCCCTTGGCTCCCCCCGGCATCACCGCCGCCGCGCGTTCAAAAGCACTCCGCGAAGCCGGTGTTTCCGACTCGTATGAACCGTGGGGGTTCCTGCTTGTTCCGCCAGCCATCATCGCGAACCTCCTCTCCGTCACGGTTACTCTACCAAGCTGTTGCCACGGTCGCGAGAACCGCATTCGTGACTCGACAGGTTGGGAATTGGAGGAACTGTGACGTAAGCTGTCCCGCAAACTGTCACTCGAATCATTCCACGGTAAAAAGAGAGACGAGGATGTCGACCACGGAGCTCCCCCTGCTGGTGATCCCCGGTGATGACCCGGTGCAGATAGCCGGTTCGCCCCGCCTGGAAACACTCCGGGAACATTTCGAGATCCGGCTCCACGACAACCGGCCAGCCAATGACGACGAGAAAATCGAACGCGCCACCGGTGCCACGGCCCTGATCAACTCACGTGGTGCCGTCACCTGGCCAGGCGACGTTCTCGGCCAACTGCCGGACCTGAAGTTCATCAGCACCTGCGGCATCGGCACCGACTCGATCGACCTGGCCGCTTGCCGTGAGTTGGGCATCACGGTGTCAAACATCCCCGGTCGAACAGCACCGGTGGTCGCCGAACACGCTTTCGCCCTGATGATGGCCATTTCGCGGAGAACCTCGTACTTCACCGCTGCGATGAAACGCAACGACTGGCACCAGATCCTCTCGACCTCGCTCTCGGGAAAGACCCTGGGCGTGATCGGCACCGGCAACATCGGAACCGAGATGATCCGGCTGTCGCGGGCATTTGGAATGGAGGTGATTGCCTGGAGCTTCAATCCCGACGGCGAGAAGGCCCAGCAAATGGGATTCCGTTATGTCGAACGGGACGAGGTATTCTCTCAATCAGACGTTGTCAGCCTGCATGTCAAGCTGACCGACGACAGCCGGCACCTGGTCGCCTCGCGCGAGTTGTCGCTGATGCCGCCCGGCAGCCTGCTGGTCAACACCGCCCGGGGTGCGGTCGTCGACACCGCTGCCCTGGTCGAGGCCCTGGATTCGGGCCACCTTGGTGGTGCGGCACTGGACGTTTACGAGAACGAGCCGCTGGAAACCGACCATCCACTGATCCGCTGTGAGCACGTCGTGCTGACACCCCACTGTGCCGACCAGACCCCCGAGGGCAACGACTTGCTGAATCTCGGCGCGATGGAAAATGCGATCGCGTTTCTCCAGGGCCACCCACAGAACGTGGTCAGTTGACCCCCTTGCCACCAGACCTCTCCCCATGAGCCAGACTCTACGAATTGGTGTTATTGGAGCCACGGGGCAGGGGGGCTACGGCCACGGACTGGATTCAGCCTTCCGCCAGGTCCCCGGCACAAAACTCGTGGCCGTGGCCGACCCGAACCGCGAGGCCGGACAGAAGAAGGCCCGTGAACTGGGAGCCGAGAACAGCCACACCGATTTCCGTCGGATGCTGGCCAACGAACAACTCGACATCGTCTGCATTGGACCAAGATGGCTGCCCCACCGGGTGGAGATGGTCGAGGCGGCTGCCGAAGCCGGCTGCCACATCTACTGCGAGAAACCATTCGCCGCGGACCTGGTTTCGGCTGACCGCATGCACTCGGCCTGTCGCCAGGCGAAGGTCAAGCTCGCCATGGCGCACCAGTGGCGAGCGATGCCACCGATACGCCGCGCGTTGCAGGACATCGCCTCGGGACGCCACGGAAGACTGCTGAGAGCCTCGACCCGGCCCAAGGATGACCACCGGGGTGGCGGGGAGGAATTGCTGGTACACGGAACACACTGGTTTGACCTGCTGATCACGATGGCAGGCCTGCCGCGATGGGCCAGTGCCCATATCCAGGTCGGCCACCGCGACGCCACCATCAGGGACAAAACCGATGCCACCGAACCGATCGGGCCGATCACAGGCGATTCGATCTCGGCCCTCTGGGGGTTCCCCGGTGGTGTCCGTGGTTACTTTGAGTCCACGGCTCACCTGTCCGTCCGTGGCAAATCGAATTTCGACAACCTCTATGGCGTTTTCCTGGAGTGTGAACGGGCGGCGATCCATTTCCGCCAACCCGGAGACGCCTGGGTCTACCCGGCTCCCAAGGTGTTGCCCGACCACGAGCACCTCTCGTGGAAGAAAATTGTGATCCCCGGCTGGCACACTGACGAAAACGGAAAACCGCGGGATGTCCGTCGCACCTGGATTGCGGATGGCAACACCGTATTGGCCCGCGACTTGTTCGACGCCATCCGCGAGGATCGTGAACCACTCTCGGGACTGCAAAATGCCATGTCCATCACCGAGATGGTGCAGGGGGCCTACGCCTCACACTTCGCGTCTGGACAGCGACTGCCGATACCGCTCAAGGACAGAAAACATCCGCTGGGAGAGTGAGGAAAGCCGGGCGCCCAGCGGGCGACCATTCCACTGTGAATAAGCCGGGATTGACCGGAATTTGGACAGGCAATAAACTGACCGCCGAAGCCAGAGAACTGGCTCTCGCCGGGGTGTGACACGCGGTTCCGGCGAACTCCGTCCCCAGCCCGGCCGACTGACCTGACTGTCGGCATCGAGAGGCGAAATGGAATTCCTCGAGACCCTCGGCGACGTTTTCAGCAGTGTCGTCGCATGGTTCGAACGAATCCTGCGGCGTTTTTTTGGCTCAGCCAACGACCGACGGATCGGGCGCATGGGTTTCGTGCGCCAGTCGGACCAACGCGTCGAGGTCGTTGCCGGATCGATGCTCGATCGCATCAATTCCCTGGAAGATGAAATCCAGGGGCGTTCCGACGAAGAACTCAAGGAAACCGCGGCAAAGATGCGGGCGCGGTACGCCGCCGGCGAGTCGCTGCTCGACCTGATGCCCGAGGTGTTTGCGTCGGTTCGCGAGGTTGGGCTGAGGCACCTGGAAATGCGGCATTACGACGTGCAGATGATCGGGGGCCAGATCCTGCATGGAGGAATGATCGCCGAGATGGTCACCGGCGAGGGAAAAACGTTGGTCGCCACGCTGCCAGCGACCCTCAACGCCATTGCCGGCAAGGTCCACGTGATCACCGTCAACGACTACCTCGCTCGGCGCGACATGGAGTGGATGGCCCCGATCTACATGGGGCTGGGCTTCACCGTCGGCGCGATCCAGTCGACGATGACTCCCGGTGAACGCCAACCGGCCTACGCGTGCGACATCACCTACGGCACCAACAACGAGTTCGGCTTCGACTATCTCCGTGACAACATGAAGCCAACTCGCGACCTGCAGGTCCAGGGACCACTGGATTTCGCGATCGTCGACGAGATCGACAACATCCTGATCGATGAGGCCCGGACCCCGCTGATCATTTCCGGGCCGGCCCAGGACGATGTCACAAAATACGCTCGCGCCGACAGGATCGCACGACAACTGACCCGGGACGAACACTTCGAGATCAAGGAAAAAGAACACAGCTGCCACATGACCGAGGAGGGCATTCGCGCGGCGGAGAAACTGGTGGGCGTCGAGAGTTTCTATACGACCGGCAACACCGAATGGCCCCACCTGCTCGACAACTCGCTCAAAGCCCACCACCTCTACAAGCGGAACGTCAACTACGTGATCGAGGGCGGCGACGTCGTGATCGTTGACGAATTCACCGGCCGCAAGATGCCGGGCCGACAGTGGAGTGATGGATTGCACCAGGCGGTGGAGGCCAAAGAAGGTGTGACCATCAAGGAAGAGAGCCAGACACTGGCCACCATCACGCTGCAAAACTACTTCAAGCTGTACCAGAAACTCGCCGGCATGACCGGAACCGCCATGACCGAGGCGGGGGAATTCCTCAAGATCTACCAACTCGACGTATTGGCCGTCCCCACCAACAAACCGCTGCAACGGATCAATCACCCCGATGTGATCTACCGGTCCGAGAGCGAAAAATGGGACGCCGTCGTTGAGGAAGTGCGGCGCGTGCAGTCCGAATCGGACCAGCCCCTGCTCATCGGAACCGCATCGATCGAAAAGTCCGAGGTGATCAGCAAAAAGTTGGAACGCTACGGCATCGACCACAACGTGCTCAACGCCAAGAACCACGAACGCGAAGCGGAGATCGTGGCCCAGGCCGGCCGCAAGGGAGCGGTGACCATCTCGACCAATATGGCCGGACGTGGCACCGACATCATCCTGGGAGGCAATCCCGAACACCAGGCCTGGCAGGAACTCTCAAAGACCTACGAAACACGGCTTGACGTTCCCAAATCCGAATGGGACCGGGTCACCGAACAGATCTCCAAGCAAGGCGGCATGGCCGAGGAAGGTCGCGAAATCGCCGAACACGGCGGCCTGTTCGTCATCGGCACCGAACGACACGATTCCCGACGCATCGATCTCCAACTTCGCGGCCGCGCCGGACGACAGGGCGACCCGGGCTCAAGCCGTTTCTTCCTCTCGATGGAAGACGACCTGATGCGGCTGTTCATCCCCGAGATGGCCATGAAGATGATCGACCGCACGATGCAGGACGGCGAGGCGATCGAGAGCCGGATGGTGACCAAGCGGATCGAGGGTGCCCAGAAAAAAGTTGAAGAACGGCACTTTGAAAGTCGGAAGCACCTGCTCGATTACGACGAGGTGATGGACGAACAGCGAAAGCGTGTCTACGCCTACCGGCAACAGATCCTCGATGGCGTCAATTGCCGCGAGTTGATCATGGACATGATCGCCGGGCAAACTGAACGCCGGATCGCCGAATTCCTCGACACGGACTACGCCTGGAGCGTGATCACCGAATGGGCGGCGGGTGAATTCGGCATCCGCATTGATGTTTCCGAGATCCGCAACGCCTCCCAGGAAGAACTGGTTTACATTCTTCGCGACAGGGCCTCTCAGCAAGTCCGCGAGGATGTCACTGACCAGATCGAAGAATGCCTGCTGTTGGATGTCGACGAGGACGAGTGGAACTGGCAGGCCCTGGCACAGTGGGCCAATTCCCGATTCAACCTGGGGCTCAACGACAAGCACCTGAGAGCTGAACCCCGCGAGAACATCTTCGACCTGCTCGTCGACCGCATCGAACCGGTTATCGACCGTTACGACTATTCCATCTTGGAACTGTTCCTGGAAGAACTCTTCCCGCTCCGCTCACTGTGCGAGTGGTTGCGCCAGCAATTCACTCTCGACGCCACGCCGGAACAGTTCGCCGACATGGCCGACGACGAGGTCATTCAAACCACCTGCGACATGCTCGACCGACTCTATCGCGACAAGGAGGTCCAGTTCCCCGTCACGGTGGGAATCAACAACTTCATGGTCTCCCGGCAAGGTGCCGGCGAGGGCTCCGACCGCGAGGGCCTGGTGCAATGGGCCAGCGATCGCTTCAACCAGCCCATCACGCTCAACGACATCGCCAACCGCCAACGTGACCAGATCCGCGAGGCCCTGCTGGAGTTCAGCGAACGCGCATTTGATGCCGGCGAAAAACTGAAGCAAGAGATTGACCAACTGTGCGCCAACGACGACGACCACACCACCACCAACTCGGCGGACGTCACAGAGATCACCAGGTGGGCTGAATCCACGTTTGACATCACCGTGGAACCAGACGAATGGAGTGACCTGGCACCCGACGACGTCCGGCAACGCCTGCTGTCACTTTACGACATGCGTTTCCGTCCGGAACTTGGACAGGCCGAACGTTCACTGATCCTCGAACTCCTCGACACGGCCTGGAAAGATCACCTGTACCACATGGATCACCTGCGTTCGGGCATCGGCCTGGTCGGTTACGCTCAAAAGGACCCCAAGACGGAATACAAGAAAGAGGGGATGAGGGCGTTTGACCAGATGTGGGAACGCATCGGTGAGCAAGTCACCTCGTCCATCTTCCGGATTGAAGTGCAGAGCCCGGAATTTGTTGGTTCACTCTGGGAAATCTCGGCGACCTCGCATGCCGACGCCGATTCGGTGTACGACGCGGTCGAGGTCGAGAGAAATGAGGGAGGCGGGCCACAACCCGGGGCCGAGGTTGAAGTCATCCAACCGATCCGCAACACGGCGCCGCGAGTTGGACGCAACGACGCGTGTCCCTGCGGAAGTGGCAAGAAATTCAAGAAATGCTGTGGATCGCCACGCTAGCTGGCCAATCCCCGATCCGGCCATTGAGCCAACAACGACCGCCACTCCGAGGGTAAGGATGCCCTGGCTGCTGAATCTCGTTTACCTGCTCCTGCTGGCAGCCGTCACGCCCGTGCTGGTGTGGCAGCGCATCGTGCGTGGAAAGCGACGGCCGGGACTCTGGACCAAACTCAACGGTCGCCTGGATCGCCGGGATGACCACAACCGCCTGGTCTGGTTCCACGCGGTCAGCGTCGGAGAGGTGTTGCAACTGGAACCAGTCATCCAATCCTGCAGAGAGCGATGGCCGGACTGGACCATCCAGGTGACAACCACCACCCACACGGGACACGAACTGGCGATTCAACGTTTTCCGGACTGCCGTGTGGACTGGTTTCCGCTGGATTTCAGCTGGTCAGTCCGCCGGGCGATCCGAAGAATCCGGCCCGACCTGATCGCCCTGGTCGAACTGGAACTCTGGCCCAACTTCATCCTCGCCGCTCACCGTGACGGCATCCCGCTGGCCCTGATCAACGGTCGGATCAGCGAATCGAGTTTCCGGGGCTACCGGCGATTGAAATGGCTGTTCGGTCGACTGCTGCCATGCTTTGACCGGCTGATCGTTCAGAACCAGGCATACGCCGAACGGCTCGAGGCCCTGGGTGCCCCTCCCGATCGGACACACGTCGCCGGATCAATCAAGTACGACAGGGTGGAGACACGGCGAGATTGCCCGGCCGTCCAGGACCTGGCAACCCAGTTGGGAATCCCCCATCATGCCCCGGTGTTCGTGGCCGGCAGCACCCAGGACCCGGAAGAGCGATTGGCGCTCGAGGCCTGGCTGGAAGCTCGAAAGACCCACCCCAACCTGCGGCTGATCCTCGTACCACGACACCCGGACCGTTTCGACAGCGTGGCCGAGATGGTCGTGTCGATGGGCCACTCCCCGTTGCGGCGCAGCCAGCACAATACTGGCGAACCACCGGCTGACCACCACGACGTGGTACTGCTCGACACGATCGGCGAACTGGCATCCTGTTGGGGCCTGGCCGACGTGGCGTTCGTCGGCGGCAGCCTGACCAACCGGGGCGGCCAGAACATGATCGAACCGGCGGCCTACGGAGCAGCAGTGTTGTTTGGACCCAACACCCAGAATTTCCAGGACATTGTCGAGGAATTGCTCGAACGTGGAGGAGCCCGGGTGGTCGCCGACGGCACGGCACTGACGCAGCGACTCTGCGAATTGCTCGACGACTCGACAACCGCCAGCGCGCTCGGAGAAGCAGCTCGTGGCCTGGTGTTCTCCCGACAGGGAGCCACCGCAACCACGCTGGGAATCCTGGAAGACATCCTGCCAGACCATTCGATCTCCATGACAACAGCCAGCGGATCCCAAACCGCCGACGCGGCATGAAACGGAACCATAACGAGGCCTGGGCCGAGGAGTTGTGAGGACCGCAGCCCGGCGCTACAATCACCCTCTTCATCCCCGAACCTGACAATTCTTCCGGAGCTGCACCCATGTCCGAATTCCTGTTCACCAGCGAATCCGTCAGCATGGGGCACCCCGACAAGGTCTCCGACCAGGTCTCTGACGGCATTCTCGATGCCCTGATCGCTGTCGACCCGACGTCCCGAGTTGCCTGCGAGACACTGTGCACGACTGACTACGTGCAACTCTCCGGAGAAATCACCTCCGGGGGAGCTCGAGACGACGATGGTTACCGCGACATTGTTCGCAACGTGCTCCGTGATATCGGCTACACGATCGACGGGATCGATTTCCACGCGGACACCTGCACCATCGACGTGAAACTCCACAGCCAAAGCGCCGACATCGCACTGGGAGTCGATACCGGCGGTGCGGGTGACCAGGGACTGATGTTCGGTTACGCATCGAACCAGACCGAGGAACTGATGCCGATGCCGATCGCCCTGGCTCACCGCATCATCAATCGACTGACCGATGTCCGACAGCAAGGTGCCGTCGACTGGTTGCGGCCCGACAGCAAAAGCCAGGTCACCGTGGAGTACGCCGATGGCGCCCCCCGCCGTGTGTCCACCGTTGTCGTTTCGACTCAACACGCCGACTCGGTCACCCAGTCAGAGATTGCCGAGTTCATCCGCCGCGAGGTGGTTATCCCGGTGGTGCCCGAGGAATTCCTCGACGACGAGACGATTTATCACGTGAATCCGACGGGAAGCTTCGTCGTCGGTGGGCCCCATGGTGACACCGGCCTGACCGGCCGCAAAATCATTGTGGACACCTACGGAGGTTGGGGACGGCACGGTGGAGGCGCCTTTAGCGGAAAAGACCCCACGAAGGTCGATCGTTCGGCCGCTTACATGGCCCGGTACATCGCCAAGAACGTCGTCGCTGCCGGCTTGGCCGGCGAATGCGAAATCCAGTTGGCCTATGCCATCGGAGTGGCCGAACCGGTCAATATCACTGTCGATTGCCACGGAACGGCCACCATTCCCGAGACTGAAATTCAGCAAAGGGTCCTGGCCACGTTTCCGGCTGAGGAGCTGACTCCGGCCGGAATCATCGCAACCCTCGACCTCAAACGACCGATCTATAGAAAGACCGCAGCCGGAGGACACTTCGGCCGCAACGACCCCGACTTCACCTGGGAGCGGACAGACCGTGCCCAGGCCCTCGGCCAGGCCGCAACCGAATGACCCAAGCAGCCTGACCTCCCGGGGGACTCAAGGGAATGAGTCCAATGCCCACGAATCACTCGCATGCCAAACGTCAGTGGCCATCGCAACCGGCGGTGACAATCTGGGTCGGCCTGTTGCTTGGATCGTGGTTGCTGGCCGCCCGAGCGGCCAGCGGTGCACTCGATCACCCCTTTACAACGGCCGCGGGCTGGGCCGCGACAATGTCAATAGCCTCCCTGGGGCTGGTGGCCGCGGTCCTGTTTGGACGCTCACGGCCGCAGACCGCCGCGCTGGTCACCGTGCTGACCCTGGCACCTCCGTTGACCGCCGGCCTCATCTTGCTGGATCTCTCGAGTGTCACCACCTGGGTCGGGCTCACGGGTCTCACCCTGGCCATCACTCTCACGCTGCTGGCCCGCAACCGGACCGATCGACAGCGACATTCTCCCGTTCCCCTACCGACCACGACAACTCCGGCCCCCGACCTGTCACAAACACTGACACGGCATCGAGATCCCGACGGTGACCGGCTCGTCGGCGACCTCACGTTGCACTGGCAGTCGGGACAACGTCAACAGCCCATTCACGTCCCGTTTGTTCCGGCCTTCCAGGACAAGCCTGTTGTCACCTGCAAGTGCGACGAGGAGGGACTCAGCGAGGGGGTACGGGCTCGTGTCGCCGAAATCCAACGATACGGCACGCGGATCGAACTGAGACGCTCAGGGAATGCCGACTCCAGCCAAACCACCCGGGTGGAACTCTCTGCCACTCTCGATGACGCGAGCCGGACAGCGGCCTGACACACTTTAGCCAGTCACACACTCCAGCCACACCGGCCCCGCCACACCCCCCGGCTCGTCACCCGACCATTGAAATTCCAGTACATTGCCTGAAACCAGCCGATCTGTGACATCCACACGGAATCCGTCTGACGATTTCATCAGTTCAAGTGGCGCCTCGTTGAGCAAGATTCCCGTCGCACCATTGAGCCCCGCGATCACCAACCAGACCCGTTCGTCAGTATCGAGTCGTCCAGGACGCCCAAATCGGCGTACGAGACGCGTGTCCTGCCCCGGCAACCGATCAACAGGCAATCGGGTTCGACGGCTGTTGCCAGCCCCATCCACCACCGTCCATGGTCCGGCCAAACGGATCTTGTGTACGTTCATCCCCGGCACACCAATCAAACTGGAATCTTCGTCTCCCGTCTTCATTTGATGCCAGTCTAACGACTAGAAATATCTCCGCCGATGATCTCTTGGCCAAGTCACCGTATTCGGTGTGAAATCAACTGGTTTCATTCTGAAGAAGCGGTTATACTCCGGCTGAAATCATTTGCATCACGCTGACAAGGGATTGTTACTGATGCAGCGTCCAAGCCCCCACTTTCCTGTCGAGTCAACCACGTCTCAAGGGCATTCGCCCTCTGACTCGCCGCAGGCCAGTGTGGTAACCAAAACATCAACGAAATCTCCGGCTTCCCACAGGAAGAGTGCGCGCAAGGTGTTTAGCCAGCGGACCAATTCCCTGCTCGGCATCCAGATCGTCGCCAGCGGTTCCTACGTTCCTGACCAGGTGGTCACCAACGAGGACCTGCAGGCGGAACGAGGGTTTGATCCTGACTGGATCAGCCAACGCACAGGCATTCTCGAACGACGGCACGCTCCCGAGGGGCAGGCCACCAGCGACCTGTGCGTGGAAGCGGCTCGCCGAGCCATCCGCTCAGCACGTGTCGACCCGTCTGAAATCGACCTCGTCCTGGTCGGGACCTTCACACCAGACTTCAACTGTCCCTCGACCGCCTGCCTGGTTCAGGACAAACTCGGGCTCGATGCCCCTGCCGTTGACCTGCAAGCCGCCTGCTCGGGCTTCATCTACGCGCTGGTCACCGGGGCACAGTACGTTGCCACCGGCAACAGCAAGATGGCACTGGTGATCGGCGGAGACTGCAACTCGAGAATCGTCGACCCGCAAGACCGCAGAATCGCGCCGCTGTTTGGCGACGGAGCTGGGGCCGTGCTGGTCACTCAAGGTGATCCGCACCAGGGACTGATCTGCTACCAGATGGGTGCCGATGGCAGCGGAGGGCCGCTGCTGCAATGTTCCGCAGGTGGAACCCGCCACCCGATGACAATCGACGACGTGGAAGCCGGCAGGCACTACCTGTCCATGGATGGTCGGACCGTTTTCAAATGGGCCGTCCGCGTGTTGACCGACACGATTGAACTCGTGCTCTCCAAGTCCGGCATGAGCATCCACGACGTGTCGATGTTCCTGGTACACCAGGCCAACAAGAGAATTATCGACGCGGCCATTTCGCAACTGGGGATTGACCCCGACCGCGTCTTTAGCAACCTCGAACGATACGGCAACACCTCGGGCGGTTCGATCCCGCTGGCACTCGACGAGGCTTTCCAGGCCGGCCAGATCAATCGGGGTGACACGATTCTCATGTGCGGCTTCGGCGCCGGGCTGACCTGGGGCACGTCCCTGTTCCGCTGGTAATTGTTTCGCTGGCAATTGACCACCGCGGACAACTCTTCTCCCCCTCAACACGATTACAATCGGGGAGGAGATGGCGGGCCCCCATCTCGCCCCATCGACACACAATGTGGCCGATCAGGAGACTCGTAAAATGCCACTCGCCCCGAAATCGCAAATCAAGCTGGGAATGGTGACCTACCTTTGGGGAGCCAAGTGGGATCTTCCAGAGTTGATTGGAAACTGCCAGAAAACAGGTTTTGACGGTGTCGAGCTCCGCAGCACCCACAAGCATGGAGTCGAGGTGACGCTCAACAAGGCACAACGAGCCGAGGTGAAGGCCCGATTCGCGGATTCCCCGGTCACGCTGGTTGGGCTCGGCTCAGCCTGTGAATACCACAGTGCCGACCACGGAGTGGTCAAACAGAACATCGACCTGACTCGCCAGTTCCTGGAACTCTCACGGGATGTGGGTGGCAGCGGCGTCAAGGTCCGTCCCAACGGCTTTGTCAAAGGAGAGGACCGGCGACGGACTATCCAGCGAATCGGCGAAGCACTGCGGACCTGTGCCAAGTCCGCAGACGAATTTGAGCAACAGATCCGACTGGAGGTCCATGGACGAGGCACCAAGGACCCGGCCGTGATCCGCCAGATCCTTGATATTGCCGACCATCCTCGGGTCACCGTCTGCTGGAACTCCAACCCCGGCGAGACAATTGACGGATCACTCGAAACCAATTTCAACCGGCTGGCAAACCGGCTCGGGGATGTGATCCACATCCACGACCTGTTCGACGAGCGGTACCCCTACCGGGAACTGTTCGCGTTACTGGCCAAGCGAGGCTACCGCGGCTGGTGCCTCTCGGAGAGCCCTGCCACCAGCGATCCACTGCGGGTCATGAAGTACTACCGCGCGCTGTTTGACCAACTCATCGACTGAAAACACCCGGTCAAGGCGTTTCTGCGGCGTCGACCTCGGAGTCATCCTCCACGTCGGCCACCTCATGCACCACGTCGTCGGCTGGAAGCCACATCTGTGTCACGGGAATGCCGTCGGCACTTTCTCGCACGATCAGGTACAACCCGGTCACAACCGCCCAGAAAACGCTGGCGGCGTACCCCACAAACAGCAGGTAGGCCACCCGGGTCCAGAACACGAGAAACGTCGACGAAAACGGCACATCCTCGTCCTCGCCGAGGGATTCCGAACCCGACACCAGGCCGGCCGGCACCTCGCGTCCTCCCACCAGGCTGGTCGACTCACCACTGGAAATAGCGAACAGTTCTCCAGTACCGTTGGCAAAAGCCCCCAGCCCGGTCGAGACCGACGCAGCCGCCAACCACAGGGTCAGCGAGAGCAAGCACCACGCCAGGCAGATCGCAATTGACCCCACGACCGTCCCCAAAACCGCATGTCCTCCCAGCAGGGCAGGGCGGTCGGTGAGAAATCCGGTTGCGTGACTGAACCCATCGAAACCATCGCTGTCCTCGACGCCAATCGTGGCAACCATCAGTGGCCAGCCCGTGACGAACCCCACGGCAACGAAAGCCATCAGCAAACCCAACACCACGGGAATAAACCACAACAGCGACACGATCAGAGGCCCCGCTGTCGGGATCTTGGCGATGAGGCCACCCACTGCCCCCAGCCCCCACAGGACACCGAAGCAAGACAGGCTGATCAACGCTGCAGAGAGTAGCGATGCAACGTGCCTCAGGCCAAACCCCGTCACCTGGGCCAGGGACAGAGACTCGCCTCGAGTCACGTCAGCGGCCGTCAACCGCACCAGCATCACACCGGCAAGCGACCAGGTGATCACCGCCAAAAGGAAACGTGACCATTCGACTGCCGTCTCGGACCACGAATCACGTCGTCCCACGATCGCGACAGCCGGACCGACAACATCGCTCAACGGCCTTCCCAGCAGTCGAGGATTCCAGGCCACACGAACGGCCGTGTCACCAGGTTGGCTTTCGGCAGACAACAAAAACGACTCGGCCTTGCGGTCTCCCTCCAGCGAAGCCAACTCCAACTGCCATGGCCACTGGGCCTGGGGCTCGGACTCCGACAATCCATCCAGCAACTGCCCACCCGCGGCCACCACCAGCGCAGCCAGGCCTCCAATCAACCACCGACGTGGATCCAGCGAGCCGCGGACCACGGCCAGCACCAGGTCCAGTCTTTCCCTGGCTGACATTGGGCCGTCTGGCCGCTGCCCGGATTCCTCACTCACCATATCCTCTTGTCCTCGTGCCCCAGCGTCTTCACACCGGGGTCCGTTTCCCTCGAAGCAACAGGACTGGATTATAGCGACTCCGGCCTGTCGGGGGTGCCGACAACGGCGGCGTGACGACTGGGCCGAACAAAATGGCAGACGATCGGAATGGCCAGCAACGTGATCAGCGAACCGGACAACAGGCCTCCGATCACGACACGGGCCATCGGAGCCTGCAGTTCCCCTCCTTCACCCCAACCGACCGCAATCGGCAACATCGCCAGCACGGTGGTCAGGGTCGTCATCAAGATCGGACGGAAGCGACGTACGCTGGCAGCCACAATCACCTCGGTGAAACCTTCGGACGCCTCACGGCCGGGTTCGGACAGTCTCTGCTTGATGCAGTCGACCAGCACGATCGCATTGTTGACAACGATTCCCGACAACATCACCGCACCGATGAACGATTGGGCATTGAGCGTGGTGTCGGTCAGGAACAGGGCCAGGATCACGCCGATGGCTCCCAGCGGAACCGTCACCAGGATCAACAGGGGGTCCCGGAACGATTCGAACTGCGACGCCATCACCATGTACATCAACACCACGGCCAGCACGAGTCCCTTGGTCAACTCGCGAAAACTCCGCTGTTGCTCCTCGTAGTCGCCAACGATGCGGTAGGCGAAACCACGTGGCCACTTCTCCCGGGTGAGTCGTCCCGACAGATCCGCGACAACACTACCCAGATCACGATCAGCCACATCGGCCGACACCTGCACGACCCGCTGACGTGCGGTCCGGGTTATTCGCAACGGCGCATTGCCCGAATCGAAACGGACCAGGTCCCGCAAAGCCACCACGCGGCCCGCAGCCGTCGACACTCCCACACGCTCGACATCGGGAAGCCGATCACGGTCGGAGTCCTGCAACCGGACCAGCACGTTGAATTCATCTCCCGCCTCACGGTACTTCGTGGCCTCGGCACCGCGAATCGTCGTATCCAACGATTCCGCAATATCCCGCACGCTGACTCCCAACAAGCTCGCCTTGACCCGATCAACCTGAACGGCCAGTTCCGGCCTTCTGTCGGGCCGTTCCACGTTGACATTGATCAACCCCGGCACCCGCTTCATCAACTCAGCAACCTGGGTGGCCAGGCGATCGGCTTCCTCCAGATTGTGTCCCCGAACCTCGACCTCGACATCACCACCTCCGAAACTCAGCATCCGGGCCAACATCATCTCGGTCTGGGCTTCGACACGCACTTTCATGCCGGGGATTGGGCCGATTGCTGACGCCAGTGTCTCTCGCACTTCCTCGACGGATTGGTCCCGCTGGCTGCGAGGCACCAGCTTGACCCGCAACCAGCACTCGTTCCAGTCCTCCGAATCATCCCGGTCCCCCCCGATGAAGGCCGCGACAGTGTCTCGCTGTTCGGACGGCACCGATTCGAGAATGCTCTGTTCAATTTCCCGGGCCTGGCGATGCAAATGTTGGAGTTGGATGCCGGGAGCCATGTGCCCCCGAACCCGCAGGTCCCCCTCATCGGCCTTGGGCATGTATTCGGTCCCGATCCGTGGCACCAGGCCCACGACAATCGAGAACGACAACAGCAACCCGGAGAGCACAAAACCGCGTCGCCGAAGTGCCCACCGCAACAAGCCGGCATACGTCCTTTCGATGGCGGCAAATGCACTTTCGGCCACTGAGGCCAGGCCGCCGGTCGTTGCAACCGTTTCCGTCGCCCGTTGCCGTCGCTCTCCCCAGTGTGCCGCCAACATCGGAGTGAGAGTCAGGCTGGCCAGCAGTGAACACGCCAACGCGAAGCAGACCACCCAGGCCAACTGGTGGAGCAACACCCCGGTCATCCCCTCAACGAAAGCCAGTGGCACAAACACGATCAATGTCGTCATCGTGCTGGCCACGATTGCCGAACCCACCTCGGTCGTCCCGTCAATGGCCGCCTGCTTGATCGGCAGTCCTTCATCCCGCCGACGGTAGATCGACTCGAGCACCACAATCGAGTTGTCCACCAGCAGTCCCAGCCCCAGCGCGAGTCCACCAAATGACACGACGTTCAAGGAAAAGTCGTGGGCGTAGATCAACACGAAGGTGGCCATCACGGAAAAGGGCATCGACATGCCGATCACAACGGTGCTGCGAATGCTCCTCAAAAAGACCAGCAACACGACAGCCGCCAACCCCATGCCGTAGAGGGCCGTCCGCTGGATGTTGTCGATCGACTGCACCACGAATTCCGACTTGTCGATGCGAATCGAGAGTGCCATGTCCGGCAAACGGGCGTTGAGTCGATCAACCGCCTCACGCACCCGCCGACTGACGGCCACCGTGTTGGCATCGGACTGCTTGTGAATGTAGATCAACAGCCCTTCCTTCCCATTCACCCGGCTGACATCGGTCCGCTCCTCGATCCCGTCCTTCACGCGACCAATGTCGGCAACCCGCACGATGGCCCCATCTTGCTGGCGAACGACCGTGTGCCGAATCTCGTCGAGATCCTGGAACTGGCCGCGACTGCGAACCAGTCGCTGCACATTGCCCTCGTCGAAATCACCGGCTGGCTGATTGACGTTTTGACGCCGCAACGAGGCCACCACGTCGTTGACCCCCAGGTGGAGCGACTCGAGTTTCTGGCGATCCAGGTCCACCTGGATCTCCCGGCGCACCGCCCCCCGGATTCTCACATGACCAACGCCTTCCAGCTTCTCCAATTCCGGAACGATCTCCGTCTCGGCCCGCCGCGTTGTCTCAACCGCCAGTCGCTGGCTCTCCGCCTGCTCGCGTTTCCTCTCCAGGCCCAGGTAGATGATCGGGGAATCACTCTCGTCGTATCGTCGGAAAAAAGGCCCCTCGACCTCCTCGGGCAGCAGGCGACGCACCCTTTGCACGGCCTGCCGCATGTCGTTTAGAGCAACGTCGAGGTCGGCCCCCCAGGTCATGCGGACCCGTATCGTGCTGGCCCCCTCGGCACTGACGCTCGAAAGCTCCTCCGAGCCCTTGACCGCACTGAGGGCCTGCTCCAACGGCCGGGTCAAAAGAGTTTCGATCTCCTCTGGAGCCGCCCCCCGGTAGAGCGTTTCAACCCGGATGGTTGGGTAATCCAGCTTGGGGAGCAAATCGACGGCCAGCCGTTCGACGGCCACGTACCCCAGCAACGTCACCACCAGGGCGATCATCAACGTCGTCACAGGTCGATGAACAGCCAGTCGAGTCAATGTCATGACGACTCAGTCCGCCGTGGCCGCGGGTTCGCCGACAACCTCCACGTCCTGACCGTCCCTGACCAGGTGACTGCCGAGGGTCACGACCCGTTCGGCCGAATCCAGCCCATCCAGGACTTCGACCATGTCCCCTTCGGACAACCCCAATCGGACATCGACTTGCCGCACACGCCGACCGCCCCCGGCAACGACGAACACCGTCTTTCGACCGTCCCGATCAACCACGGCCGCCAATGGCACCACGGTCGCCTGCGGATGCAGATCCAACACGACCCGGACCCGGGCATGCATGCCCGGCTTGAGCAAACCCCGAGAATTGTCCACGGCGATGTAGACAACAGCCGTTCGTGTCTGAGGGTCAAGCACCGGCGCCAGACGTTGGACACGGCCACTGAACACCTCGCCAGGAAACGTATCCACTCGCACCTCTGCCGACTGACCCGGCTGCAATTCCCGGTAGTCGCCCTCACCAACGTGAACCGCCGTCCGAACGGTCCCGAGATCAACGATCCGCAACAGCGACACGTCACTCTTGGCCAGGTCGCCGACCTGGACCATCCGGCTCGCCACATGGCCCGTCAACGGCGACTCGATCCGTCGTTCAGCCAAAGCCAACCGGCTTCCCTTGAGTTCGCTCGCAGCACGGTCCACCTTCGATGCCGCCAACTGCAACTCGGCCTTGGCGATTTCGAGCTTCGATTCGGAGGCCTCGAGTTGTTGAGCCGTCCCAACCCCCTTGGACCGCAGGTCTTTCTGCCGCATGTACTCCAGCCCCGCGGCATTGACCCGCAATTGCTGTGCTCCCTGCTCGGCCAAGGCCACTTTTCGAGCCGCCTCGGCCTGCCGCACGAGTTCCTGTTCCTGGGCAGAATCGAGACGAACGAGTTCCTGGCCGGCGGTGATCTCATCGCCAACATCAACGGTCAATTCGGTGACCTGTCCACTGACACGTGAGCGGATCTCGACCTCGCGCCCCGCCTCCAGGCTCCCGACCAACTCCAGCGCGTCCTCGACATCCCGCGTGACCAGTCCGACAGCCTCGACAGCCACGATTTCGTCTTCAGGAACCGGCAGATCCAGCTCCGAACGACGCTGTGAATCAACAAAGACCGCCCATCCAAGGCCCAGGCAAGACGCCAACACGAAGGGCAAGACAATGAACTTCATTGACACTCGGAAGCGACACCATGTCGCTGGCGGGGGAGGGCGGGTTGGGGGGCTTGATCAATTTAACCGCATCACGTTGCATAAGGCAATGCCCATGCGTGCCGCTCGAATCACCGCCCGCCGATCGTTACAGTGGGGCAGGTAACCGTTTGGCGGCCACAGCGATGGTCGCCCACACAGGAGAGAGCGATGGACCTGTTGAGCACGCTGAGTGGATCGTTGATGGAGACCTTTCTGCCGTCAGGCTGGGACCTGGCCAAGATCGACGGCTGCGTCGGAGATGACCCGTCCAGCATCACCGACCCCCAGCCCTGGTGGCATGACGACTTCGAACTCGTATCCTGCGGTTCGCTGGGCGACTTCGATGCCATGCTCGGCCATGAAATTGCAATGACCATCCGCCAGGCCCGTGACGACGGTCACCAGTTGGCCATGATTCTTCCCGTCGGCCCCATGGGGATGTATCGCTGGGCCGTGTACTTCCTCAAGGAATGGGGAGTTTCCTGCAGCCACGTCCACGGCTTCAACATGGACGAATGGAGTGACGCCGACGGCAACACGCTGCCGTCGGACCATCCCGGAGCCTTTGAAAACGCGATGTCCGATGCGTTCTACGGCCCCCTGGGTGACCTGACGGTCCCACTCAACCAGAGACACTTCGCCGCAAAGGACACGCTGCCACACTTCGCCGAACAGATCTCTGAGATCCGGTCGGCCGGAGGCAAGCTGGCCGTGGTTTTCGGAATCGGCCGAGTGTGCCACATTGCCTTCTGGGAGCCACAATTCGCCGCCGAATACGATTCCGTCGACGCCTGGAAGGCCGACACCCACAGGATCGGTGCTCAGTTGCACCCCTTGACAATTGAACAGAATGCGGTGACCAGCTTCAAAAGTCGGACCACCCTTGTCCCTGCCTTCGCCAACACGGTCGGCCCCGGTCTCTTCCTGGGAGCTGACAAGATCATCGGTGGCGCCGACGGCACGTTGTCACGTGGAATGATGTGGCAGGGCCTGAGCCTTTGGATGACACTCCGGCACGACCCCACGCCATGGATCCCCTCGACATTCATGCCCACACAACCCGGCCGCCTGTTCTTTCTCGAAGAACTCGCCGGTCCGCTCGAACCCGAGTGCAACTAGCAGGGGCACCCTACGGTGTCTCTACCCCACCTCCGCCAGCACGTCTTCGTGAACGTACAATGGCAGTGGCGGGTCGTAATGGACAGAAATTGCCAGGGCGTCACTGGGACGACTGTCGACCTCGACCAATTCGCCATTGATCCGAATTCGCAGCACGGCAAAGTAGGTGTGGTTTCGCAGATCGGTGATCACGACATCCTCGATCTCACCTCCCAGTTGCTCGACGGTGGCCTTCAGCAAGTCATGAGTCAGCGGCCTCGGCGGCTGCTCCTCGGTCAGCCGGCGGTTGATGGCCCCCGCCTCGAACAACCCGATCAGGATTGGAAACGAACGTTCGCCATCAATTTCTCGCAGGAATACGACCTGCTGGTCACCGATGTCATTGATGACGATCCGAGCGAGTTCCATCTTGACGAGCACGTCATTGGCTCCGTTTCTCGACAGCCAGCCACACGGGCGAGCAGGAACAGTCCCTGAAAACCTCAAAACCTGCGCGCTGGATTATAGCCCGCCCCCAACACCGTTCAAGACGCCGGATGCACTAGCCGGCATCGAGTTGCCCCAGGATCTCGTTGACCCGTTCCAGTTGTTCCCGGAGTCCCGCGAGTGTCGCTCGCACACCATCGACGACCTCCGCCGGGGCCTTCGACACAAAATTCTCGTTGGCCAATTTCTTCTCGTGACCGGCAATCATCCCGGTCAACTTCTCGAGTTCTTTGACGTGCTTGGCCCGCTCGGCGTCACGGTCCACGACACCTTCCAGGTCAATGTAGCCATCGGCTCCACCCAGCGCGAAACTTGCCGCCCCGGCGGCCTGGCTGACCTCGGGCCCGACCGTCACCAACTCGGTATTCGACAGGTTGAGAAACTGTCCGGCGACCGCTTCAAAATCCTCGGCCACATCCGGACCACAGCGAACCGAGAGTGACAGCCGCGTGCTGCGTGGAATCGTGTACGTCGAGCGGACATTGCGGACCGCCACGATGATCTCCTGCAATCGCTCGAACCGCTCCTCCAGCGAATCATCGACCCACTCGTCAGGCAACTCCAACCACGTCGCCCGCATCACGCACTCCGCCACCGGCTCCGGATCGGGCAGTCCCCGGCTGGGGGCCCATTCCGCAAGTCGTTCCCAGAGTTCCTCGGTGATGAACGGCGTGGTCGGCGCCAGCAATCTCAGCAACGAGTCAAGGACCCCGACCAAAACCCGTTGAGCAGTGCCCCGGGCTTCAGTGTCCTCCACGTCGGACTGCAACCGCGGCTTGACCATCTCCAGATACCAGTCACAAAACTCGTTCCAGACGAAATCTCTCAGCGTGCGGGTCGCCTGGTCGAATTGATACCGGTCCAGGTAAGAAGTCACCTGCGCGGCCGTACGGGTCAGCCGGCTGAGAATCCAACGGTCCTCGATCGCGAGCAGGTCGAGGGCCGGAAGAGGTCCCGGCTCGTACCCCTCCAGGTTGAGCATCGCAAAACGCGCGGCGTTCCAGAACTTGTTGCAGAAATTGCGGCCCGTCTCGAAACGCTCGGCCACCATCCTCGCCACCAGTTCTCCCTCGTCCGGATCGTACCACGGGCTGGTGTACTGCCAGGACTTCCCACACCCACCACAATCAACCCGTGGCTTCTCGCCCCCACCGGGCGTCGCCTGTTGATGCTTGAGTTCCTGAGGGATCACGTGTCCGCATTCGGGACATTCATACCCAACCGGCAGGCGGATGTCCTGTGTCTCGCCCGCAAACGAAGCGATCGTGAACCGCACGGCGTCGGCGCCGTAGCGATCGACAAGATCCATCGGGTCGACACCATTCCCCTTTGACTTGGACATCGTCTGGCCAAACCCGTCCAGGATCTTGGGATGGACGCAAACCCGGGAAAAGGGAATGTCGCCCATGTTGTACAGGCCGGTCAGCACCATTCGCGCCACCCACAACGTGATGATGTCGCGACTGGTCACCAACACGCTGCCGGGATAGAAATAATCCAGGCTCTCGGTGGATTCCGGCCACCCCAAGGTCGAATGTGGCCAGAGGGCGGAACTGAACCAGGTGTCCAGCACGTCTTCATCCTGCACCAGCGGGTGCGAATCGCCCAACTCGTCGCCGACCAGGTCCGTCTCGGCACAGATCAACCAGCCCCCGTTCTCGCCGTCGGGATGCCAACAGACATCGTCCCGATCACCAAAGGCTGCCTCGAGGTCCGCCAGTTCGCAACTGCGGCAGTACCAGATCGGAATCCGGTGCCCCCACCACAACTGCCGCGAAACGCACCAGTCGCGTTTTTCACCAAGCCAATCCAGGTAGGTCTTGGCATAACGCTTGGGGTAAAACGTCACACGGCCGTCCTCGACCGCGTCGATGGCCGCCTGGGCCAGGTTGTCCATCTTCACGAACCACTGGTCAGACAGGTACGGTTCTATCGGGGTCTTGGACCGATCGCTGTGAGCCAGATCGATCGCACGCTCCTCGACACCGTCAGAAAGCCCCAGGTCCTCCATCGCCTTGGCCACCTGTTGACGGGCCTCGTAACGATCCAGCCCGGCGTATGCCCCACCATTGCCATTGATCGTCCCATCGGGGTTCAGGATGTTGATCATCGGCAGATCGTTTCGCAGACCACAGGCGTAGTCATTCGGGTCGTGGGCCGGCGTCACCTTCACCGCCCCGGTCCCCATTTCCATCTTGGCCAGCAATGCATCGGCGATGATCGGGATCTCGCGGTCAACCAGCGGCACGTGCACGGACTGGCCGACCAGGTGGGTGTATCGTTCGTCGGAGGGATGGACGCACACCGCCGTGTCACCCAGCATCGTCTCGGGTCGTGTCGTCGAGAATGAAATCATCTCGTCGGAACCAACCACCGGATACCGGAATGTCCAAAACCCTCCCTGGACCTCCTCGTAGAAAACCTCGTCATCGGCAACCGCCGTCTGGAGGTACGAGTCCCAATTGACCAATCGCTTGCCACGGTAGATCAGTCCATCATCGAACAGCCGGAAAAAGGTCCGGCGGACGGCTTTCGAGCACATCTCGTCCAGCGTGAACCTGGTCCGTCGCCAGTCACAACTGGCGCCGATCAGTTTCATTTGCGAGAGAATGCGTTGCTCGTAAGCGTCCTTCCACTTCCAGATCCGTTCGACAAGTGCCTCGCGACCGACATCGTGACGTGTCAGCCCCTCCTCCTCGAGCATTCTTCGCTCGACGACGGCCTGGGTCGCGATTCCCGCGTGATCCGTGCCGGGCATCCACAGCGCCTCAAACCCCTGCATCCGCTTCCAGCGGGTGAGCAGGTCCTGGAGCGTTCCATTGAGCGCGTGCCCCATGTGCAACGCGCCGGTGACATTGGGCAGCGGAATCATGATCGTGTGCTGGGGCCGCTCGTCATTCGGCTCAGCATCGAAGTAACCACGATCGGACCACTCGGCGTACCACCGCGTCTGGGCAGCGGCGGGATCGTATTGCTTGGGAATCTCGGCTGCCATCACGTGTCGTCCCGGTCCACGGCCGAAGCGGCCAGCAGTGGATCCGCGGCGCCCTTGTACAACTTGTATTCGACGCTGTCGACCAGCGCCAGCCAACTGGCCTCGATGATGTTCTCGCTGACCCCCACCGTGCTCCACACCTCCTCGGGATCACGACTCTGGATCACCACCCGCACCCGCGCGGCTGTCCCCTTCATCGAATTGATCACCCGCACCTTGTAATCGACAAGGTGCATGGATTTGAGGCTGGGGAACACGTCACTGAGAGCCTTCCGCAACGCCGTGTCCAGGGCGTTGACCGGACCATCTCCTTCGGCCACCACGTGAACTTCCTGGTCATGGACCACCAGCTTGACCGTCGCCTCGGTCGACGGTCCCGCCGTCGCCTCGGTTTCGACATTCACCCGATAATGCACCCGCTCGAACAAGGGCCGATAGGTTCCGGCCACTTTCTTGACCAGCAGGTCGAACGACGCTTCGGCAGCCTCAAACTGGTAACCCTCGTTCTCCAGGTCCTGCACCCGTGACAGGATTTTTGCCATCAGTTCATCGTCCTGCTGCATCCGATGCCGCGTGGTCACCGCGACGATGTTGGAGCGGCCCGACAACTCGCTGACAAGGATGCGACGCACGTTGCCAACCGATTCGGGAGGAATGTGCTCGTAACTTGCGGCCACCCGATTGACGGCATGCACGTGCATGCCTCCCTTGTGTGCAAACGCGCTCTGGCCGACAAACGGTTGCCCCGGCCGAAAGTTCATGTTGGCCAATTCGTAGACATAGCGAGACAACTCGGCCAGGTGTTTGACCCCGTCTCCCCGGAGCACCTCGCAGCCGGTCTTTTTCAGGGCGAGATTGGCCACAACGCTGACCAGGTCCGCATTGCCGCAACGCTCACCAATGCCGTTGATGGTCCCCTGCACATGTCCCACACCGCGATCGATAGCGGCCAGGGAATTGGCAACGCCCACATCGGAGTCGTTGTGGCAGTGGATCCCCAGTGGGACATCCACGGCCGCGGTCGCGGCGTCCACCCCGGCCACGATGTCCTCGGGCAACCGCCCTCCGTTGGTATCACAAAGCACGATGGTCCGGGCGCCCGCTTCCGCAGCGGCCACGATCGTCCGCAACGCGTAATCGGGATTGGTCACCCAGCCGTCGAAGAAGTGCTCGGCGTCATAAATCACCTCGCGGCCCTCGCCGGCCAGGAATGCCACAGAGTCAGTCAGCATGGCCAGGTTTTCGTCGAGATCCACACGCAGCACCTCGCTCACGTGCAGGTCCCACGTCTTTCCAACCACCGTGCAAACCGGCGCCAGCGAATCGCGGAGCGCCTGCATCCCCGTGTCA
>PBOU01000112.1 GCA_002724415.1 Planctomycetaceae bacterium | reverse complement strand
ATCTGGTCGAAACCGTCCAGGGCCGGGTCCACACGGGGCTGCTCGTTTCACGCTCGGACAAAGAGATCGTCCTGAAAGATGCGGCCGGCAAAGAGCTTCGCATAGACGGCCAGGACGTCGAGATGGTCCTGGCACAACCCAAGAGCCTCATGCCTGAACTGCTCGTCAAGGACATGACGGCGCAGCAACTTGCAGATCTGCTCGCTTTCCTGGAGTCCCTCAAGTGATCCGCTGTTCACACCACACGCTCGTTTTTGCCATCGCATGTCTCCTGTCAGCCTCAGCAGCTCAGTCTGCCGACAAGGACTCGACGAAAGCCACGGCACCAACCCGAAAGACCCCCTGGTCCACGTCAAAGGTCCAAGGCACGCCGGAACCACCGTCGCCGTTTCTCGCCGAACGCCGCTTCCCCAAACTCAAATTCACCAACCCGGTTGAAATGCGCCCCATACCCGGCACAAACCGACTGCTGGTGATGGAGCTTGGCGGCAAAATCTACTCATTCCCGGACCGGCAGGAAGCCGCTTCCCCCGACCTGGCTCTAGATCTCAAGCAGCACAAGCCGGCGATCTCCAACGCCTACGGCTTCACATTCCATCCCGACTTCAAAAGAAACCGAACCTGCTTCATTTCGTACATCCAGGGCCCCAAGGAAACGGGCACCAAAGTCTGCCGATATCGCTTCGGCAAGATGGACCCTCCCACCATCGACCCAGCCAGCCGAGAGGAAATCTTCAACTGGCCGTCCGGTGGCCACAATGGCGCCGCCATGCGGTTTGGACCTGATGGCTACCTCTACATCACCGCAGGCGACGGGGTGGGGCCCAATCCGCCGGACCCCACCAACAACGGCCAGGATTGCAGCAACTACTTTTCGACACTCATTCGCATCGACGTTGATCACGTCGACGAGGGACGCAAGTACCGGATCCCCCAGGACAACCCGTTCATCAACACGCAGGGCGTCCTGCCAGAGATCTGGGCCTACGGTTTCCGAAACCCCTGGAAACTCTCTTTTGACCGAAAAACGGGGGACCTGTTTGTCAGTGATGTCGGTTGGGAATTGTGGGAGTTCATCTACCAAGTCCAGAAGGGTGGCAACTACGGCTGGAGCATTGTTGAAGGCCGACAGCCGGTCAACACACAGTTCCAGAGAGGCCCGACTCCGATCCTGCCGCCCACGGTCGACCACCCTCACAGCGAGGCGGCGTCTATCACCGGCGGTGAGTTCTACTACGGCACGCGGCTGCCAACACTTCGAGACCAATATGTCTATGGCGACTACGAGACCGGCAAGCTGTGGTCCTTTGGATGGGACCCCAAGAAGCGGAAGGTCCTGAACCAGAGAGAACTGGTGGACACATCGCTCCGTGTCATCTGCTTCAGCTACGACACGCAGGACGACCTGCTCTTCATGGACTACGCCGGTGGCACAATCCATCGATTGGCGCCCAACCCACAGCGAGGTCGACCGAGCCGGTTCCCGAAGAAACTCAGCCAGACCGGCCTGTTCGCCTCGACCCAGGACCACCAACTGGCCCCCGGCGTCGTGGGATACAACGTCGCCGCACCGCCGTGGCACGATGGAGCCACCGCCGAGCGCGCCATCGCTGTCCCTGGCACCGCACCGGTTAGCACATCCGGCAAGTGGCAGGTGCCGGCCGGCACCGTGCTTCTGAAAACTCTCTCACTCGATCTGGCCACCTCGAAGAAACAGCCCACCGGTGGTCCGACCAGAATTGAGACCCAGATCCTGCACTGGGACGGCGACGCATGGCGGGGTTACGGTTATCGCTGGAACCCGCAGGGAACCGACGCCGACCTCGTCGACACGGCAGGAGCCGACGTTCACTATCAGGTTAAAAACCCGGAGAACCCGGCACGATCGCTCCGACAAACGTGGCACTTCGCGTCGCGCGTCGAGTGCGTCAGATGCCACAACCCCTGGGCCGGACACCTGCTGGGATTCAATGCCACGGGGCTCGACCGCACATCTCCGGGAACGTCTGACGGTACCAGCCAACTGGCCACGCTGACGGAGATCGGCCTGCTCCACCCCCCCGTCAAGGGGAGCAAGACACCGCCGTTGGCCGACCCCTATGACGCCTCGGCGCCGACCGACAAACGGGCTCGCAGCTTCCTCCACATCAATTGCTCACACTGCCACCGGCTACACGCCGGAAGCTCCGTTCTGGCCTACATGCATCATGATCTCTCACTGCCGGCGACACGGATGATCGATGCGAAACCCTCGCAAGGCACGTTTGGTATCCGAGATGCCCGGATTGTTGCCCCCGGCGATCCGCTCCGCAGCGTGCTCTACCTAAGAGTGTCCAAGATTGGACGCGGCCGCATGCCTCACATCGGTTCTGAGGTCGTGGATCGCACGGGAGCCACACTCGTCCGCGACTGGATCGCCTCGCTCGAAGGAGCCGATGTTCCGGTCGCCCGTTTCACACCCGCCCAACGGCACACCAGGCTTGAGTCAAGAGCCACCGTCCGTGCCCTCGAATCTGCTGGTGAAAAGATTTCCCAGGATCTACTTGCCCGTGCTCTCCGTTCGACTTCTACCGCACTCCACCTGCAACACCGTCTCGACACCGCCGGCTCTCGTTTCTCGCAGCAAGCCCGGCGCCAAATTGTTACAGCGGCGGTGGCCTCCGAGGATGTCACCACCCGTGATCTCTTTGAACGGTTCATTCCCGAGGAGCAGCGCGTGCAGAGGCTTGGTCGCAACGTCAAACCGGCCGCTCTGCTGGCCATCCCGGGCGACGCTGCAGCCGGACGCGCTCTCTTCGTCAAGTCGACGTCGGTTCAGTGTCGCAACTGCCACGTGGTGGACAAGATCGGCAAAGCGGTCGGGCCAACCTTGGACGGAGTCGGCAAGAAGTACGGACGCGCTGAGTTGCTCGACCAGATCCTCAACCCCTCACGCAAGATTGACCCGAAGTACCTGACTTACGTCGTCGAAACGACCGCCGGGAAAGTCTTCACCGGCTTGCTGGTGAAGAAGACTGACTCAGCCATCGTCTTGCGAGACGCCAAGAACACTCAAACGACGATTCCTGCTGGCGAGGTCGAGGAGATCATCACGCAACAAAAGAGCATGATGCCCGAGTTGCTCCTCAAGGACATGACAGCCAAACAGGTGGCCGACCTGCTGGCCTTCCTGTCCACATTGAAGGCTGAAGTGAAATAACCCTACGGCCACCTTCAGCCCTCCTGCCCTTACCACTTGAACCCCGGAGTCGCGAAATTCGTGACCCCGGGGTTTTCTCTTGCACCCACCCCGAGGCCCGCGATCTCGCCCGCAACTAACGCCAATCCTCGAAACGTCCAGAAAAAACGTCACAGCGCCGACCACATCGTCGGCAAGTTGCGTCAGTCCGTTGTCGTCCTGGGCCAGGGCAAGACGGTCGAGGAGGCCTGGCGCGGCTTGGAAATCACCGTGCAGACATACTACCGCTCGGCGGAAGCAATACGGTGGGATGCAACCGGCTATGGCCAAGCAACCCCAGCAGGAGAATGCCCCGCCGAAGAAGTCGGATCTGGCGGTTGCCGCCCCTGAGTTGAACCCCAGGGCTGGGGTGCGGAGACTGGGGCGCCGTGTTCATGAGATGCGATGTCCCGAGGATTGGGACCAAGCCTGCCATTGAGATTGAAGACCATGGAATCAACCGCCATACACCGAAAACACCTTCCGTCGACGATCGTGATGGTCGTCTTGGGCATTCTGATCACTGGGGTTGCGCAGGCGGCGAAGCCGTCAAGCGACATCGTGACAATCGACATCTGTCCCAGTACGCGAGCACACTTCCGTAACGANTGGTCGCTGGTCTTTCCGTTGAAGCAAGGCCGCCTGATGCTCGCGTGGTGCGAATACTACGCGACCAGTCCCGAGCAAGTGATCAACAGGAGAAAAAGCAACTACACGGACCCGGCCGCTTGCCGCATCTCGGCCAAAATTTCAACCGACAAGGGACGCACGTGGAGCGATACGTTCACGCTGCAGGAAAACACCGCGAGACTGAATGTCAAACATCCCAACCTGCTGCGATTGTCGTCGGACCCGAACAAGATCCTCATGTTTTTCACGAGTCGCCGAGTGGATGGCGGCAAGGGGGGGGACATCCGCATTTTCATGAAGCAGTCGACGAATGAATGCGAGTCGTGGAGTAAGCCCGTGCAGATCTCCACTTTGGGAGGCACGCATTTTCTGATGGCCGATCGCGTGTTGCAGTTGCCCGGCGGACGGATCTTACTGCCGACATTCCAATCGGACGCCTGGTTTCCATTCGATGCGTTCTGCTACTACTCGGACGATGCCGGGCGGACATGGCGAGCCAGCAAAACCAGGATGACACTCCGCGGCCATGGTGCCCAGGAACCCTCGATCGTTCGTCTGGAGAACGGCAAGTTATTGGCCGTGCTCCGAACATCCCTGGGGGCCGTGTACAAGTCGTATTCCAATGACAAGGGCACGACGTGGACCAGGCCGGTTTCGACCGGATTAGCCGCGCCGGCTTCGACACCGCTGCTCAAACGGATTCCCGGCTCCGGTGACCTGCTTCTTGTCTGGAACAACATCTTCGACCCGAAGCATCCAGATTTCCAGAACGGTCACGGTCCACGGAATCCCTTGACTTCGGCCATTTCCTTTGACGATGGCCGGACCTGGCGGAACATCAAGACGATAGAGGACCGAAATCCGGGGGCCAGTTCGACGCCGGCCCTCACGTTCGTCGACAAAAAGGCACTGCTGACTTACAACACGCAGCCTTACGCGCTCTCCAAACGCGAACTGTATTCCGTCCGTCTCAAGATCATCCCGATTGACTGGTTCCGCAGTAAGTGAGTTGCCGGACAATACGATGTGTTTGAGGCCGCTCCTCTCCCCTGCCGTTCGAGCCCACAAAAAGGTTCCAGCAGTTTGAACGCTGGAGTGGGGATGCGGAGACTAATGGGCATTTCGTACCAGTTCCCATTTCGTAATTCTCATTAGCAGAGAATTCTCCAGAGTGTGCGAACCAGCGGAACCAAAAAGAAAAGACAGGTGACAAACGTCGCCTGCCTTTTCAACGAACACGTAAAGGGGCTGGTTGGCTCGGGCAACTCACCGTACCCGAATGTACTTGTCATGGAGCTTGTCTGCAGGCTTGCCACCGATCGTGAAATTATCGCTGATCAGGTGGAGTTGTTTGCCTTTGTTCTTGAACTCCCAGTAGCCTCTCCCTTTGATCTTCTTGCCATCTTCCAGCGACCCGGTCAAAACCCAGTTCCACTTTTTGGAGGTCTCTTTCCACGTNACGACTTTCATTACTGTTCCACCCGTGAAAACAATCAACGATTCGATCTGTTTCGTGGCGGTATTGTAGACACACAACTCNTTGCCAATTCCGGTGCCGGCAGCATCGGTGACCATGAAAGCCGATCCGTCTGCGACCTTGGTGACCATCCGGATTCCTGCGATTACATCGCCACGTTTCTTGGTGTGTCCCGGCCAGTCGTGAATGAGCTTGATCTCGGAAGCAAATCTGCCGGTCATGAGACGAGCGAATTCATCGAACTCTTTCCGCGTCGCAGTCGTCTCCTCTGCGACCAGNGGNCTACATACCAAGATGAACGCCAAGGATAGGTAACGCATTTTGTCACTCCGAAGTTGGATNTGNTTGTTCACAATGCGGTTGCAGAATCATCTTCGATCCACNCCNTTTCGGGATTTCCCATCTGGATTGGACCTGGAACCGCCCTGCTCTCACGTTTGCTGAACACCGTAACACGGTTGTGGGTGGATTGGGACATTCGGGCCTGGCGTGGTTCGGATCTGGCGGTTACCGCCTGTGAGTTGAACGCCGGGGCTGGGGGGGACTGTCCGGGCTCCCATCATGGAAACCCTAACTCAACAACTGGTACCATCCGAGGGGCAGCTCAGAAAGAGGGACGCTTGATCAAGAACGCAAGTCGGCCGCGGTTGTAGGAGTTGATGTGTGATTTGTTTTTGTTGCCTGGGCGATCCGAGGCGTCTGAGTCCAGCAAGGTGGCCTGTACGAAGCCTTGCCGTCTGCATCGTCGTTCTGTTGACGCTTCATTCTGAGACAAATGAAGTGCTGTCCGCGGAGGCCGCGGCTGATGACAAAGGCGTCAAGTTCTTCGAGTCCAAGATTCGTCCTGTGCTGATCCGAAAGTGCTATGCTTGCCATTCGCAGGACGTAGCCAAGGCGAAAAAGCTCAAAGGCAAACTGCTGCTGGATTCCAAGGCGGGAGTTCTGGCCGGTGGTGAAAGTGGACCGGCGCTCGTACCGGGGAAACCTGAACGAAGCCTGCTGATCGAGGCGATTCGCCACGAATCATTCGAAATGCCGCCGAATGAACGGCTGAGCAAACAAATCATTGGCGACTTCGTGAAATGGATTGAGATCGGTGCTCCCGACCCGCGCGACGGGCGGAAAGTTGATCTGCGAGCCGTGGATCTCCAGGCCGGTCGCAAGCATTGGGCCTTTCGTCCGCCGAGTGACTCCGCGTTGCCCAAAGTGCGCGGTGAGGATTGGATCCGAACCCCTGTGGATCGTTTCGTGCTGGCGAAACTTCAGCAGCAGCACATGACTCCCGCCGAAGAGGCCGATCGAAGAACGCTGATCCGCCGCGTCTATTTCGATCTCATCGGCTTGCCACCATCACCTCGGCAGGTCAAGCAGTTGGTTGAGGATCCGCCCGCAACTGCCCACGAAGATTTGATCGAGAGGTTGTTGAACAGCAAGCACTACGGCGAACGTTGGGGGCGACATTGGCTGGACGTCGCGCGGTTTGGCGAAAGCGATGGTTCGGATGTGCATGAGAACAAATTCCGTCCGGATGCCTGGAAGTATCGCGACGCGGTGATCAAATCCTTCAACGAAGATCTGTCTTACAAGGAATTCGTTGCTTACCAGGTGGCCGGCCGCGGCCTGTTCGGTGACTCGGCCCTGGCAACCGACCTGGCCCGTTTTCTCCAGTTGGGAACCACTTTGAAGGACAGTGACAATCCCAACGACAAAATGTTCCACAGCTTGGACGAAATGGTCTCGACAACAGGCAGTGCATTCCTGGGGCTGACGATTGGTTGTGCGCGTTGTCACGACCACAAAATCGATCCCATCACTGCGGAAGAGTATTACCGTTTGACTGCCGTCTTTTTCAGTCGAGTGAAGGTGGAGCCGCGGGCCAGTGACAAGGTGATTCCATTGGAGATTCGTGAGCCTCATCTGCTGGCGGGTGGCAGTTGGAGACGGCCCGTAAAA
>PBOU01000111.1 GCA_002724415.1 Planctomycetaceae bacterium | reverse complement strand
ACGACAGTCTTGTCGGGGCCGGTGGCGACGACGTTTTGACCGGCGAGAGTGGCAACGACACGATCGATGGCGGGGCGGGCGACGATCGGCTGTACGAGCGGTCCAATGTCGATATGACGCTGACCGACACCGCCCTGAGTGGTGGCCTGGGTTCCGACAATCTCACGAGTATCGAGACGGCCTACCTCAAGGGCGGCAACAGCGACAATCGGCTGGATGCGTCGGCATTCAACGGGGACGTGACGCTGATTGGCGTGGGCGGCGCCGACACGCTCAAGGGTGGTTCGGGCGACGACATGATCAATGGTCGCTCGGGTGCGGATTCCATCACCGGCGGTGACGGCGACGACACGTTGCTGGGGATGCGAGACACCGACACGCTCAACGGTGGTGCGGGTGACGACTGGATCGACGGGGGCACGCAGGACGACGCGATCAGTGGCTGGACCGGCGATGACACGTTGTACGGTCGCAGTGGCAACGACATCCTGGTGGGCGGTGATGGCCACGACGCTCTGTATGGCGCAGCCGGTGACGACATCCTTCAGGGTGACGATGGCAAGTCCGGAACCGATCACACGCGTGACAACGACCGGTTGGATGGTGGGACCGACGCGGACACGGTCCGTGGCGGTGGGGGCAGTGACACCATGATGGACGACTCGGCCGAGGTCGACGAGAACTTCGCCTACTGGGCCGAGTGGGTCGACGCGGTGTAGGCGGGCCGGGCTACAAGAGCTGGGGGATGGGGCGGCCGCTGGAGAGGATGGGGATCGGTCGGCCCGAGTGGTCCTCGAGACCGATCTCCGGGTCGATGCCCAGGTGACGATAGATTGTCGCCAGCAGATCCTGTGGTGTGACCGGGTCGTTCAGGGGGTGTTCTGCCCTGGCGTTCGTCTGGCCGACCACCTGTCCCATTCTCAATCCACCACCGGCAATCAGCGCGCTGAACGCATTGGGCCAGTGATCTCGACCGAGCCACGGTCCACCCTTCTTGCCGGGGAAAGTCGTCCTGTGTGTCAGGCGGGGCGTGCGACCGAACTCTCCACAGGCGACCACCAGGATCTTCTCGCTGAGACCTCTCTGGTGGATGTCCTCGATCAACGCCGTGATTGCCTGGTCGTACAGCGGGAAACGTTCGAGGTTGGCGTGGACCAGGTGGAATGGACCGGCGTGGTCGTCCCAACTGAAGTTGGGACTTTCGTCCGAGGGTGCCGTGGCATCGACGTTGATGACGGCCGCTCCCGATTCGGCCAGTCGACGAGCCAGCAGGCAGTTCTGCCCCCAGCGGTGACGGCCATATTGGTTGCGAATTTCGTCGGGTTCGCGACTCAGATCAAAAGCCCTGGCGATTTTCGCACTGGTCAGCAGGTCGAAGGCCGCCATGCGGAAATCGTCGACGCCCTGCATCGAGCCCGCCAGGTCCAGGTTTTGTCGGAATCGGTCGAACTGGTTGACCAGCGACCTGCGGTCGTCCAGTCGCTTGCCATCGACCCCGGCGGCCAGGGTCAGGTTCTGTGGAGCGTAATTCTTCTTGGACGGGTCGCCCGTATGGAAGGCCTGGTGACTGAGTCCCAGGTAGGTGGGCTTGGTCATGAACGGCGAACGGTGAACGCCGAAGTACTGTGGCAGGCCGTCAGGGCGGGGGCCGCGCACACGACTGGCGACCATGCCGAAGTCGGGGTGCTTGGAACGGGCCTGGGATGTTGGATCGGGCTTGTCGGGGGTTTTTCCAGTCAACACCTCGATGCTGCCGTCATTGTGGGCCGACATCTCGTGGTGCAACGTGCGGATGACCGAGAACTTGTCGGCGATCCGGGCCTGCCGTGGGAAGTGTTCGACCATGTCCATGCCGCTGACGGTGGACTGGATCGGGTTGAAGGGACCCCGGTATTCGCTCGGGGCGTCCGGCTTCATGTCGTAGGTCTCCAACTGGCTGGGACCACCCCACATCCAGAAGAGAATCACCGACGTGTCCGCGGAAAGGGTTCCAGCGGCTGCCCGCTGGGCCAGCAGGTCCGACAGCGTCATGCCGCCCAGCGCAAGCGTACCGACCCGCATGAATTCGCGGCGCGGCATCGGTCCTGGACACAGCAATGACGTCATGGTGCGACCATTGTCTCAGAAAGTGTCATCAGCATCACGCTCAAAACTGACGCAGATGATGTCTCTATCGACATTATCTCTACACGATCACGAGGTGCTGTACCATCCCGGGCGTTTCGGATGCCTGGCTTGTGGTTGGTCACGCCGGTGGTGGCCACGGGTCGAGGCAGGCTCCCTCTGGACGGGATGCCACCGGACGCCACGGAACCGGTTCCCGGCATTGGTAGGTGACGTCCAGCCAGGGGGTTTCGAGACGCTGGTGGTTGGCCTGTCGTGAATCGAGCATGGCCTCGAGGACGCCGGTGGTCAGCAGTGTCCGCTCGACCGGTGCTGTCGACGCACCCGTGACGAACATCTCTTCCACGTTGAGTGACAGGTAGGCGAAGTGAGCGTAGGGGCCGTCTTCGTCTTCTCCCCCATGTCCTTGTGCAAAGAATTCCGTTGCGACGACCTGGTTGTCTTCGATCCTCGCGGCGTAGGCGAGATCCTCGACATATCCATCGAGCATCAGGGCCGCGCCACGGAGGCCGTCGCGGTACTCGATCAACGCGATGGCCGGGTTGCTGCAGTGGTCTTCGATTGCGCCGGCCGGCTTGTTTTCGATGGCCTCGCAGGCCGCCTCGGCCAACTCTCGAGACCATCGGCCGTCCTCGGCGGCTTGCCACACGTCGTCACCCTCCAGGCAGGTCACCGCCGTGACACCGGTTTCTCCGCCGGCGCGGCGTTCCACCATGCACTGCAAGACTTCCAACGTATGAAAGCCGTAGATCTCCAGTCCTGAAAACCCGATCGCCAACGCCTCGTCAATTTTCGAATCAATGTCGTGCTCCAGCCACGGGTTCCGCCAGCAGACGGGCAACGACGAGCCGGCCATCATCGGGGCCGCCAGGCCGTCCATGCGATCGTACATCCATTTCGCATCGTGCCAGTTGTACGAGAGATGCTTGTCGTTGAAGACCGGGACGGATCGGCCGCTGGTGGCCATCACGCCGCAGATCTGTTCGAGGAAGTACTTGCGAGGGAACAGTTGTTGCTCCTTCTCATTCCAGGCGTACTCGCCGTGCTCACCGATCAGCAATACCCCGTCGACGGCCAGTTCCTCACCGCCGAGTGTCAATGCGCCGAGGATGCTGGGATAGATCGGGACCCCGTGGTCGTTGGCCAGGCCCTGGCCGATGTCCCGTTCGGTCAACTGGTCGATGTACATGGAAACCAGGTCAACTCGCGGGGCCTGGAACCCGGCGTCGGTCGGAAACCCCTTGAGGAACTTGGTGACAACCACGTCGGCATGAGAACCGTCGAAGTACTCGGTGACGATGGCCGCGATTCGCTTGCGATCGGTCATGGGTGGGGCGCACAACGGGGGGGAGGGGGGCAGCGACGCCGCGAGGGCACATCAGACCTCGGCAAACACTTCCAGTACGTTCCCCTCGGGGTCGGAAAAATACACGGTGCGGTGCCCGCGAGGTTGGTCGGTGGGCGGTTCGAGAATGGGAATGCCCTGGTCGACCAGTTGTTGATGACAGGTGGCGACTTCCTCGGGAGAAACCAGGAATGCCAGCTGGACGCCAGGGGACTCGGTGCCGCCTCCATGTCCGTCGTAATCACGCTCTCGCAACCGCAGGCCCAGCAGCACGCCTCCGGCCTCGAGAGACAGGCTGGTTTCGGTCTCGGTGGCCACCGGGAACGGGAGCAGGTTGCGGTAAAATGTTTTCATGAGGTCGATGTCGTCGCAGAGGACGATCGAATAGGTCAATGCGGTGACGGATTGCAGCATCGAGATGGTTCCTGTCTCAGAAGGGAAACTGGGTTTGTGAAGAGGAACGGGGGGAAAGAGGGACCTGATTGAATGTCAACGCGGAGTCTGGTACTGCTGACGATGCCATGAATGATACATCGGACTCGTTGCAACAGGAGTATGGACCGTCGAACCGCTGGTGGCTCCTGTCACTGGTGGCGATGGCGTACTTTGTTCTCATCCAGCACCGCCTGGTGATCGGATACGTCCAGGTCCCGCTCACCAGTGAACTGGGACTTTCCGATTCCGAGTCGGGGATGCTGGATACAGCATTCCTGATACCTTACGGAATCTCGCAACTTTTTGTGGCCTACCTGAGCGACCGATTGCAGCGTCGGCGGGTGTTGGCGGTCAGCCTGTTGGCGAGTTCGGTGTGCCTGTTCGCCATGGGGTTCGTCGGCGGCTTCTGGCAATTGGTTGGCCTTCGGGTTCTTCTGGGGTTCAGCCAGTCAGCCAGCGTTCCGGCAATTGCCGGTGTGATGGCCGACTGTTTCACGCCGAAGAATCGGTCAACGGCGGTTGGCGTCTACAACCTGTCGCTCAACCTTGCGGTTGTGGTTGTTGGAACGCTGGGCGGTGGGCTGGCGGACCTGCCCAACCTGGTACTGCCATTCGAGGTGTTGGGGGTCGGGGAGTTGTCCGGCTGGCGGCTGGCCTTGCTTGTCTTCGGAGTGACGGGCGGCCTGGCGTCCCTGGTGGTTGCTGTTGTGATGTCCGAACCGGAACGAACGGAACGCAAGTCGAGTCACGGCCTGGGTCAGCAGGGAGCGGGACTGTGGGCGACCTTGTTGTCCGTGTTGAAACTTCGCACGTTTGTGTTGTTGGCGATTGTCTTTGGCGGATTCTGTGTTGTCGACAACGCGCAAAACTACTGGCTGGCTCGACATTACGTCGAGGATCTCGGGATGACGAATGCGGACGCCGGGTTCTTTGCGACGATCTACTATCGTCCAGCTGCGTTCCTGGGGTTGCTGGTGGGGGGATTTGTTGCCGACCGTTGGGCCAGGCGGTGGGTCCGTGGACGGATGCTGGTGCAGATCCTGGGAATCGCGTTGTGGATTCCCGCCCTGGTCGTATTGGGCATCGCGGAATCACGAAACGTGCTGGCTCCGACCATGGTCGTGATTGGCCTGGGCTACGGTTTTTACGTGGCCAACCTCTGGACCACTTCATTCGATGTGATTGATCCGGCCGCGCGGTCGACGGCCATCGGGTTGTTCAACGTGATTGCCTTTCCGGCTGCATTCACTTCGCCGTTCATCGGCTATCTCCGTGACACACACGGCGTGGAACTGGGGCAGGCCATCAGCGGCCTGTCGATCGTGGCGTGCCTGATTGTGCTGGCTTTGTCTTTGACCGCGATCGTGTTTCTGCCGCGTGATTACCACGGTCCACTCGCCGGTAAGAAACCGGTGGCCTAACGCGATCCGAAAACCCACGTTCCCAGCAGCTTGTCGTCGATCAGGTTGGGGTCGATCTGTGGGGCCCAACTGTCGTGTTCGGCCCAGGGGCTGCGGACGCGGGTGACCGTGGCTCGTCGGGTGTCTCCGGTCTTGGGAACGCCGCCAAGTACCGACCACGGAACCCGCCATTCGGCCGTCCACATTGTGTCGGAAATCTGGTGACCCCTGGAGAGTCGGCGTCCGACGGTCTTGTCGATGGCCCAGCCTCCGGTGCCGGGTTTGCGGGCCATGCGGTTGGACGGACCTTCCAGTGGAACATCGAGGCGAACGAATGACTGGGCGGCTGCCGATTTCGACATCACCAGCGTGTTGCGGTTCCGTTGCCGATTGGTGGCCGATTGGGCCAGTTCCGCGATTCGAGGTTCCTGGCATTTGAAGCCCAGGTACAGGAAACGGTCATCCCACATGGCCCGGCACGTGGTGTCGACCGCACGCTGATCACGGATGAAGTAAAGCAACGGCCGAAAGCCGGTTAAAACCGTGGCGTGTTTCCAGGCGGGGTCATCGAGTGTTCCGTTGATCGTGGGGGGGGCCACTCCACCGGGCAGGCGTGGGACCATGGCTTGTGAGGACGGCAGGCGTGGTGTCTGCCGCTGGGTTGCATTCAAACCGGCCAATTCCCTGTCACGCACGGCGATTTGTTCGCGGACTCGCTTGATCAGTGAGGTGTTCTTTGGGCGGGCTTCGAGTCTCAGTCGCTCGACACGTTGCTTGACCGTTTTGACACTTTGTGTCGCCCAACGCGGCACCCGGGGGGCGCTGCTGAACCACGCCGGCCGCTCTCCGTAAATCCAGACGTACTCGTCGACGGCATCCAGGGCCTGGAACAGCTTGTGTTCAAAGAGTTTCTGCTTGTTCTCGGGCGTGAGGTAGGTCCCGATCCAGCGACGTTTCTTGTGGCTGCCAAAAATGTCGTCGAGGTAAATGGGGACCGAAACCAGGACCTGGCGACGGTACGTCTCGCGGTTTTTCGGGTCAATCAGGGCGAGCTTGCGTTCTTTCACGTTGACGTAGGCGTTGGTGTAGTCGCCACGAGTGAGCAGGCTGAAACCGTATTCGTTTCCATCGATGAATCTCACGTTTGGTCCGGCGACATCCAGCATGCCGTTGATGAACGCGGGATAGAGAGAGTAGATCGTTTCGGCCAACTCGCTGGGGGGNATTCGGATGGCCTGGTAGAGGTTGAAGATACGGACCCCNNGCATTTCCGACTGGATCGCCTGCATGTATTGGCCACCTCGCCGTCGCACCACTGCGACGTACTCGGCAAAGGTCTTCGTGTCGCGATGAGGTTGTGGTTTGCGGCTGCCAGCCTGGTCGTAGTTCCAGGCCGAGGAGTGATAAGGTTCCGGGTCGAAGCCCAACCCGACGCAGCGTGTTGCGACGGCGGCCCGGGTCATCACGCCAATGTTGTGGCAGATCGTTTCCCACTGACGGTCGTCGAACCAGTCCATGCGGCCCGGTTCGCCGTTTTCGAGGAATTTCTCACCCGCCTTGACCACCAGGAAGTTGTCGGTGAACGTGGTCCAGCGGATTGCCGCCAGNTCCTTGACGGCCGGAGCCAGCTGGGCATCGGTGAGCCGTCCTGAGTGAATGAAGGCCTTGTCACGGGCCANNCCCTTGTGGAACAGGCTGAACATGATGCCGTCAAATGGTTGGCGTTGCATGACCTGGGCGTTTCGACGGATGTCGGACACCTCGCGAAAGCCCATCTCCCAACCGTAGACGATGATCTTGCGTCCGGGGCGAGGAAATCTCACCCGGCGTGGTGAGGCCGGTGGGTTGGCGAGGGCCGACAGGGGGTATGCCAGCAACAGGAGGCAGGTGAGAAGGCGTGTCATGGTTGGACGCCGTTACCCCGTGGCCAGGGACTTGAGTTCCGACCAGGTGTGCCGTTGTCGTGCGGCGTAAATCAGCCGGTCGCCGGGTTGGGGTGTGGTGTTCTGCCAGGAGGTCAGGCTGTCCTGGCCGCGGTTGACACACAGCACGTTGATGTCCTTGGCCAAAAGTTGGCGGGCCATTTCGGTGTAATCCTCGGAATTGCCGTTGGACACATCGGTNCTGAAGAGTGTTGTGCCTCTCGAGTTGCTGGTGATGACCTCGATCAGTTGTGCGATGCCGGGGTCTTGTGCTTCCTGGGCCAGCAGGTTGCCGGTGATGCCCATGCTGAAAACGATCGAGTCGCAGTGAACCGAGTCGAACAGGGGACGGTGGCTGGGGTTGATGCACTCGGCGACGATGTGGATGTCGGGCTTGATGCTGTCGATAACGGCCACGGCCGACGCCACCACCGCGTCACTGCCGGGGTCATCGTAGGAGGTGGCCAGCACGATGGCCTGGTTGGCTTCACCGACGCAGGCTCGTTCGTACGTGTCACGGGCGAGCACCGAACCCCGGACAAACAGCACGTGAGCGTCCTGGAAGGGCAACTCCTCGATGCGGTCGCTGACGACCACGATGTCGGTGGATTCGTGGTTGGGATCGGCCTTCAGTTCGGATATCAGTTGGTTCAGGCGATCCGTGGTGGGCGCGTTGACGATGATGATGTGATCGTGTGCCAGAATGTTTGCCATTCCTCGTCTCCTGCTTTCAACGATTCCGGTCAGGGTNTCGATCGTCATGCCAACGATCATCGAAAAGGCTCCAAGCCCCACAACGACAATGAACACGAAGGTGGAGACGCGAGCCCCGGTGGTTGTGGCGTAGAAGTCGCCGTATCCGATCGTGGTGATCNAGATGATGCTGTACCAGATTGTATCCTCGGCGGTCAGCGGATCCGGTGGTGTTGCGGCCATCCGGCCAGGTTGCTCGAAGTAGTAGAAACAGGCCGCGTTGCCCAGGATGGCAACGGCCAGGACCGAGAGGACCGCCAGTGGGCCGATGTACCGGCGGGCGCGTAGCCGGCGGACGATACGGACGATACGGAGAAGCTGCATGGGGCGGCTTGAGACTGAGGAGATGGAACAGGACAATTGAACCCGTGTCCCGTGACGGGGTCAATCGAGGAGCGTGGTTTGCGTGGTGTTTGGAGGTCGCTGTTGTCCACCGGTTCGTGGAACCGTCGACGGTTGGGGCAGAGGATCCCCGTGGTGATCGGTGGATGTGCCCGGTCGGGAACGACTTTGCTTCTCTCGGCACTGTCATGCCACCGCGATTTGTGTGCGATTCCCGANGAGACTCAACTGTTGTGTCCGGGAGCCTACTGGCCGCAAGGCGGCCGGATTGCCGATCCGGACTTGCGTGGGCTGAGGCGAGTCCTTGTGGCCGGTCCGCGATGGCGGACCTGTCGCGCCTGGGTCGAAAAGACACCACGCAATGTCCACAATCTCGAACGCATCTTCTNCAGCCTGGGGCGTGACACGAAGTTCTTGCACATGGTCCGGGATGGACGCGATGTGACCGTCTCGAGGCATCCACGGGATCCGTCGGGATTCTGGGTGGAACCGGAACGGTGGGTGAGCGATGTCACGGCGGGACTGGCCTGGGATGACCATCCAGGTGTGCTGCGGATCCGCTACGAGGATCTTGTTGGAGATTACACGCAAACAATGGTCCGGGTTGTTGAATTCCTGGGACTGGATTGGGACGACGCCGTTTTGCACTATCCGGCGACAGCGACAGTCCAGCAGACCGATTCGTGGTCTGAGCCGGCACGACCGGTGACAACCGAGTCGGTGGGCCGTTGGCGTCGGCCGCTGTTCGATTCCCGTGTCGAGAGATTCCTGGCCCAGCCCGGCGCGACCATGCTCCTGGAGAGGCTGGGATATGAGTGATTCAACCGGCGGTGGTCAATCGCAAAACGAACTGACTGTGATCAGTTACTCGACGCCGGATTTTCGAGTGTTTCTCGACGGGTTGTCACAGGATTGTCACCGGCTGGGGTACCGGTTGCATCACCATGAGTGTGACCAGGTGTTCGACAAGGTGATTGCGGCCTTTGATTACAAGATCGGTTTTATTCGCCAGGCGATCATCGAATGGGGACGAGTGCTCTGGGTGGATATCGAGTGTCGGATCGATCGGCCGATTCCCAGCACGTGGAACCCACCGTTGATCTCCTGCTACGACTCGGGAACATCGGCCGGGTTTTCTTCCGGAGTGCTGTTGCTGGACCGTGAGCAATTGTGGTTGGTGGAGCTGTGGGAAAAGTACGCCCGCAAGTACCCCCAGTTTCCGGACGACTTTGTGCTCGATTTCCTGGCGACACAGGTCGACTTGCCCTTTGCAACGGTTCCTTTTGAGTTCTATGACCGTGACACCCTGTGTCCGATCGCTCGTGGTGAGTGGACCAATTCGCAGACTGTGGTTCGGCATCCGACGGTGAACCGTTGGCCGCGGCCACTGGTTTATCGGCGGGCGTTTCGAGGCAAGCAACGCGAACGGCACGCCGAACGGGAACTGATTTCGCGACAGCGCAAGGGGATCTTTTTCCGGAACTTTGCCGGGAATTTTGATGAGATCGACGCGTTGTTCGGCAAGAGTGGCGAAACCATCGTGACACGACACGGCTGGGTCTTCGACACGCAGATGCGNGAGTATGCNCCCGAGATGTACTGGCCGGATCTCAAGGANGACTTCACCGTCAAGCCCCGGACATTCGAAGCGTCACGGGAGCAGTTTTTCCAGGCATCCAGTCGCCGGTCGTTTCGAGAAAAGGCGATGTCGCGGATGAAACTGGATCGTGAAGACCGTCGTCGGTTCGGACAGAAAAAAGGATCTTGAAGATGACGTCTTTGNCTCCAGGTTCGGACGCTAACCCCATGCGAATCCTGATGGTCTCGGAACGTTTTTCTCCGGACCTGGGGGGAGTGGCGGTCAGCACGACTCGGATCGCCGAGGCACTGGTGGGGATTGGCATGGACGTGGAGGTGTTGGCCTGGTCACGGCGACTGCCGGCAGGACAGATGGAGACGACCGGTGGTGATGATCGGCTGCGACCGACCGTCCATCGCCTGGGGCGATTTGGTTCCTGGGATGCCACGTTGCAGCACACCATGATCGCGTTGGAGTGGCTGCATGGCCAGGATCCCTTTGATGCCGCGTGGGGGCATTACCTGGTTCCGGCTGGGTTTGTCGCAGTGCTGTTTGCAGAATCGGTGGGAATCGCCTCGACAGTCAGCGCCCGGGGCAATGACGTGGATCGCTTGGCATTCCCGCCGGGGGACTTCGCGCGTCTGCAATGGACGCTCCAGCGTGCCAGCGTTGTGACAGCCGTCAGTCGCGAACTGGCCAGAAAGGTCGAGGTCCTGTTGGGTGAAGATCAGTCGGTTCACGTGTTGCCCAACTCGGTGGATGGGAAGGTCTTTGTGGCTGCCCGGGAGGACGGTGTTCGGGAGCGGCTGGGAGTTCGTCCGGGCGAATTGGTCCTGGGTTTCTGTGGGGAGTTGAGAGAAAAGAAGGGGATGTCATTCTTGTTGGCGGCGTTCCGGGAGATTCGACAGCGACGAGAGGCGTGCCTGCTGGTGATCGGGGAGGTGCGTCCCAGGGAACAGAGCAAGTTGACAGAATTTGCCGTCGAGTCTCCGGATGCGGCCGAGCGAATACTGGTGACCGAGCACCTGGAGACGGCGGCGGAAGTGGCATCGTGTCTGAATGTGTGCGACATCGTGCTGCAGCCCTCGCTCTGGGACGGGATGCCCAACTCGGTGCTCGAGGCGATGGCGTGTGGCCGGGTGGTGCTGGGCAGTGATGCCGGGGGAATGCCCGAGGTGATCGACCATGACGCCACCGGGTTCCTGGTGCCACGGGTTCAACTGGGGGCGCTGGGTGTGGCCATCGAGGAGGTCGCGGGGTTGAGCGATTCGCGACGGGCGGAGATCGGTGCCGCTGCGGCCAAGCACGTCCGCACGCATTTCAATGCCGAGGTCGAGGCCACGGCTCTCGCGGAGATTGTCGCCCGGCTCCGGGCCGTCTAGTGCTCCAGGGCGAGCACCCGGCGATAGACCGATTCGAGCGAATCGGTTCCGTCACGCCACCCGGAGGCTCGTTCGACCCGTCGGCGTCCGTTTTGACTGAGCCGGTTGGCAAGGGATGGTTCATCCAGGAACCGCAGGACAGCGTCCTTGATCGCCTTGGCACTGTTGGGGCGTACCAGGACCGCGTCCTGGTCATGTGTTGCCAGTTCCCGGACGACAGGCAGGTCGCTGGCGACAAGCGGGATGCCTGCCGCGTGGGTTTCCAGGACTTTCAATGGCGAACAGCCCTGGACAAGGTTGCGGTCGCAGGCCGTCAGCGGTGCCAGGGTGATGTCGGCTTGCGAATAGAACTCGGCCAGTCGCGGCTTGGTCACCGGTTCGTGAAATTCGACGTGCTGTCCGACCCGGGCCTTGAATGCCTGGTTTTCGATTTGAGAACGCTGGCGTCGACGGCCGGGACCGACCACGGTCAGCCGTGCGGGCACATCACGCCGTAACCGGGCCAGGCCGTCGATGGCGTACCCGAGTCCCTGCCACGAAGTCATCGTGCCCACGTAGAGCAGCCTGACGGGATGGTCGTCGGTCGGGGGTTGCGACCAGTCGCGTGGTGGTGCGGTGGGGCAGAACATGTCCGTGTCGACACCGTTCCGGATCAGCGCGATTCGCTCGGAGGGGACGCCGCGAGCGAGAAGATGGTCGCGATTGACGTCACTGACGGTGATCACCATGTCCGCGGCATCCAGGCAGACCTGCTCCTGGTGTGTCAACTTTTGCATCAACTCGCGGTCGTCCGCCACGCGAGGGTAGTGGTACTTCAGTTCGACCGACGGGAGGCCGTTGACCTCGTAGATCAGGTTCCGGCAGTACTCCGGCTTGTCTCGGGAAATGAGGTAGCCTTCGAAGATCGATCGAAAGTGGACGGCTTCGGCTTTGATGTCTCTCTGGCCGAATCGCTGACGCCACCAGTGCCAGAGGTGTCGACGGTAGGAGGCGACCCGCTCAAAGAGATGTTCGCCCGCGGCTGGAAGGGGATGGTGTGTGATGCCGACGGACGACCAGCACGAGAGGCCCTGTTGCAGAGCGTCGGGGCCGGGAGGCAGCGTGACGAGATGGGCTTCACGGCCCAGCGACATGGCGAATGTTCCCAGCCAACGGTTGAAGGCATCGATATGAGTGGCGGCTCCCTTGGGACCGGGGAATTGGTCGAACGAGAGATAGACCAGGGGGCTGGCTGTTTCCGGTTGTTTGACTGTCGCGGACATGCGGTCGAGTATGGCCGACGGTATAGTGTTCGTCAGGTGTAACTGAGGCCGTAAAATCTCGGCCCGATCCCGGAGGAACAAACGGGAACTTTCGCACCGGAATTCGAGTGGCCAGGGGCAGGCAGTTATGTCGGAACAGGTGAATCCCACGGATGCGGTGGATGAAGGCCGTCGCAAACTGATGGCCGAAGGAATGCGGGCGGGCCGAACGTACCTGGTCGAAAAACCACTCTCGGAGGTTCGTGCCGACCTGGACGCCATTGCCGCCCTCGATTCCGAGGCCGAGCAGAACATGGGAACCGCCGGTTGCCTGATGGGATGCGGCGTGTTCCTGGGGATTTTCGGGGTCATGATGCTCTTCGCGACACTGGTCGGCATTGCCGATTCGGGCGGATCTGGCGCCGTACCGGCTACGATCCTTGGCGTGATCGCCCTGGGGATGCTGGTTGCCTGCGGGGTCATGTGGGTCAAGGGGAAACGTTTGAAGGTGGAATACGCGGGACTGGACATCGAGAATCGCCAGTACACAACCGCCCGAGAAATTCTCAGGATGG
>PBOU01000110.1 GCA_002724415.1 Planctomycetaceae bacterium | reverse complement strand
GGTGCGGCTCCAGCAGCGAATCCCGGTGCGGCTCCGGCAGCGAATCCCGGTGCGGCTCCGGCAGCGAATCCTGGTGCGGCTCCGGCAGCGAATCCCAAACCTCAGGGTTGATGTGATTGAAAAACCAATTGGATTTGCGAATCGAACAGTAGGAGTCCGATCGAGTCTTTGAACTGCATCGGATTCCAGTAGAAAACAAGAGAAGACAGGAACAGACAGGATATCGCGGTGGGCGATGGCATCACCGGCGGTTTCTGTTGAGAGGCTGAGGAAAGAGGACAGGAAAATGGCTGGAAAAATCAAACCGGATCAACTTCTTCAGATGGGTTTGGCTCACATCGAGAAGTTTGCGCTCTCTGGTGTCGGCCTGGTCGTGGTGTATCTACTGATCTACCAACCGCTGATGACCGAGTCGGCCAAGTGGTCTGCTTTCAAGACCCATCCGAACGAATTCCAGGCAAAGATTGATGCGGCCAAGCAGGCTCATGCTCTGGCTCCGTGGACCAAGGCCAAGGAGAAGTCGGCATACGAGGGATTGGCCGATGTGCGAGGAGTGGTCGGGGCGCGGACCACCCAGATCGATGTCAAGCGGTTCGAGTACGTCACGCCGTTTCATTTTCCACCGTATGAGAAAAAGGACCGGGATCGCATGCCGGTGTTGTTGCCGGTGCTCGATTTGTTGGCCGATGCGAGTCAGGCGATCCTGAGTCCGGTTCCGACCGAGGACGGTGAAGAGGATGATTCGGAGAAGGGTGGCGACGAAAAAGTGGCCGGTCGAATTGTGGGGCAACAGGGAGCTCCGCAAGTTGGACGGCCCCGCAGTTCAGTGGCGCCTCGCAAGAAACGTTCGCCAGCCACCGGTGGTGGTGCCGGAAACGGATTTGGGGCGAATTCCGGTACGCCGATGGGTGGAGGTGGCAATGGTGGTTTTATCGGTGGCGCTCCACCGACTCCTGGATCGGCTCAGATCGGCGGTGGGAATCCGATGGGAGAGTCCGGTGGTACGCCTATGGGCGACAGCGGTTTCGGTGGTGGTAATGGTGGATCGGTCTACAACGCCAATCAGCGTGTCGGGACTCCCCAGGGATACAACTTCGTGTCGATTCGCGGGCTGGTGATGCTCAAGAACCAGGCCGAGCAGTTCCAACGCGCCTTGAATCTTGACACATTGTCCGAAGCTCTTGAGCGGCTGGAAATTGTTGATTTCGAATTGGAGCGGCAGTCGGCGGTGGCCGGTGACAATCCATGGAGTGGAGAGTGGCGGAAGGTCAATCTGCAAGCTGCTCGTGACATCGTGCTGTCGGTCGAGTGGGACGCTGACGTTGTTTCGGCTGACCTGACCGACCAGGTGGTCAGCATGCCGTTGCCCCTCCGCGAGGCAGGTGAATGGGATTGGTTTGGTACACATCCACGTTTGCGGTTGCTGTCGGCTGAGGCTCGTGAGCGACAGGTTCTTGAGAATGCGCAGGCTTTGAAGGAAGCGCAGAAGGATCAACCGGCAATCAAGCAAAGACGACAAAAGGGCGGTTTTGCCGCGTTCCAGCACGACATTCGTGGGATTCGTGGAAAAGTGATGCAGGGTGCCAAGGGCAACTCGATCAGCCAGAATGCGACCAAGGCAATGGGTGAGCAGGGGTTCCAGGGATTTACCGGCCAGTTTTCCGGCAACAACAATGCTGCCCGCCAGGGGGCCGATCAATTCCAGGCTGGCCTCTCTGGGCAGGTGTTGTTGTTCCGTTACTTGGACTTCGACGTTGTTCCCGGAAATGCGTACCGTTACCGTGTCCGCCTGGTGCTGCGGAATCCGAACTTCGAGAAGCCGCCATCGATGCTGCACGAGTCTGCCGTCGCATCGGCTGACCAGGAAACCCTGAGGACTGCGTGGAGTGTGCCCAGTGGAGTCTGGAACGTTCCTCGTGGGTCGGTTGTTCCGGGGGCTGCCGTGGTTCGTCGGTCAGTGCGTTACTTCCTGACCCGGGTGTTGCCCGAGCGACGCTCGACACCGGGGATGGCGGACTTCAATGTCTACCAGTGGTTTCCTTCGGCTGGAACTGACGTGAATGGGAATATCAAGGCCCAGTTTGGACAGTTCATTTCCAGTGAGTTGAATACGCTTGTCTTGAGACCAGCGGAGGAGAAGTTCGAGAAGGAAAGCGTCAACTTGCAGACAGGGGATGTGTTGCTTGACATCCATACACCGATGGCACTGGACGAGTCGGAGCATCCGGATTTGCCCATCAGCGAACTGAAAAAACGTCGCGAAACAACCGGGGCGACTTCGGGAGCCCTGGTCGTCAACCGGTACGGTCAACTGGTGTCTCACGGCCGCAGTCCACTTGAGGTCAACCGTGAAATTGGCGAGGGACAGCAGTTGGCCTATGACCGACAGCCCTGGCAGGATCTGTTGAACAAGAAGAAGCCTGGCGATTCCAATTCGAATTCCGGGTTCCAGTTCTCGAGCAACAATCCGATGGGGGGGAATGCCGAGGGTGGTTCAGGAAAGAAGAAAAACGGTCGTGGTAAGAAGAACCCGATCCGTCGTGACAACGCCTATGGTGGTGGCATGATGGGTGGCATGGGCGGTGGCATGGGCGGCATGGGCGGTGGCATGCCCGGCATGGGCGGTGGCATGCCCGGCATGGGTGGCGGCATACCCGGTATGGGTGGTGGCATGGGTGGTGGTGCGATACCGGGGATGGGTGGCGGCCCGATGGGCGGTGGATTCCCCGGCGGCGGCCCGATGGGTGGCGGCGGCGGTCCGATGGGCGGTGGATTTCCCGGTGGCGGCCCGATGGGTGGTGGTGGCCCGATGGGTGGCGGATTCCCGGGGCAGAACCGCTAAACGGCTTTGATGGCTAATGTGTTGTCGTTGTTTGAACCCGTGGCTGGTCGAGGACCAGCTCGCGGATTTCGGCCGCGATAAAGAAAGATCCGGTGACGCAGACCAGGTCGTCCCGGTTGGCCAGTCGCCGAGCCAGGTGCCATGCGGACGCGGGATCGGGCGTGGCGTGGACCGGTGTGTCAAACAATTCACGGACGCGTCGATGTAGTGACTCGACGGGTACTGCACGTGGATTGTCTTGGAATTGGGTCAGGATCACCGTGTCAAACCGTGGCAGCAACTGACGCAGCGATCCATCGACATCCTTGTCTCGAGAGGTCGCAAAAATCAGAAGACGTTGTCGAGAATCGGCTGAGGTAGTTGGGTCTGCATCAAGCGTTTCAATCAAGGCTCCGAGGCTGGCCCAGTTGTGAGCCGCATCGACGATGACACGTGGGTGATATCCGATCGTCTCGATCCTCACCGGCCACGTCAGTTGACCGATGGCCTCGCATGCGGCATCAACTGGAACTGTTGTCCCTTCGTGATCGGCAAGATCGATCGCAGCGGCGGCCAGCGCGGTGTTGATGGCCTGGTGTCGACCGGGTAACGGGATTCTGATGTCAGGCCAGGTCCTGGCGGGAGTCGAGATTCGAGCGACGTGTCGCTGGGCATCATGCTCGAATCGTATCTCGCGCCCCAATTGCCACATTGGAGCTTCGCGTTCCATCGCGATGTCCTCGATAATCTTTGCTATCTGGGTTGGCTCGACTCCACAGACGACCGGGACACCGGGCTTGATGATGCCAGCCTTCTCCCGGGCAATATCAGCCAGGTCACTTCCCAGCAAGTTCGTGTGGTCACGGCTGATGGTCGTGATGACCGACACGAGTGGTTGGCAGATGTTGGTGGCGTCGAGTCGACCACCGAGTCCCACCTCGAGCACCGCCCACTCGGTCCGGTTGGATCGGAAGTGCAGCCAGGCCAGGGCCGTCGCCAGTTCGAAATAGGTGGGCGAGACCCGTCCGGGTTCAGATTCGATGTCCCGGACAACGTTGGCAATTTCGTCGACAAGGCGAGTCAGCTGTTCACGGGTTGGCTGGTCACCGTCAACGACCATTCGTTCCTCGAATGCTTCGATGTGCGGAGAGGTGAACAGTCCGGTTCGATGTCCGGAGGCCCCCAGGCCGGCGGCGATCATCGCCGCGGTGGACCCCTTCCCCTTGCTGCCGGCGACGTGGACTACCGGGACATGGTCCTGTGGATTCCCGATTCGCTCGAGCAGGTGTGCCATGCGATCGAGCTTGAAGTCGCCGGCGGAGTAGAGATCGCTGTTGAGCCGTTCGTAATTGATTCGCCCGAACAGGAACTCGATCGCTTGTTCGTACGTCTCGATTGCCGAGTGCATCGTCGTGCCATTGCCTGCGAGGTTGCCGGGTTGCGGCCGAGTATAACGGTGAGAGTGTTGATGAGGAATCGGTCGGTCACCTGGAAATGGCCGGTTGATTTCTGGAGATGGTGGTCGGTTTGGATTGAATGCGTGGGACCGGCATGATCAGAATAAGAGGGTGAATGTCAGCGAGTTGTCAGGTGGCGATGCGACGATGCCAGTGAGGATTTACTTTTGCCGTCTGTGCGGTTTTGCCACGCACGCCGAGGCGATCGCGCTCGCCCTGGAATCGGAACTGGGATTGTCCAGCGAACTCCATGAAGCGTTCTGGGGAACGTTTCGGATCGAGTGGTCGGGACGCGAGATCTACAATCGCTGGCGGACCCGGGGCATCCTCGGAAGGCTGGGAATGGGCCACACGCCGACCGCGGAGGAAATCGTGGTGCTGCTGTCCGAGATCAGTGACCCGCCACCGCCGGTCCAATCCTCAGGCGACGAAACCTGACAACAGTGCTGTGATTTTGTAAACCGAGAAAGCCATCCAGTTTTCTCAACGCGAGTTTCGGGTGGCTCTTGGCATCGATTCGAACAATTGTCACACCGTTGTGAGTCGTGGTGATGTGTTGTCCGATGCAGTTGATTTCCATCGTGTTCCATTGGCCGGCCGGCTTGGAAACGCGTGATGTGGCTCCAGAGATCGCGTAGACCGATCCGCAGTACTGGTAGTCCTTGAGCTTGGCATATTTCTTGGCGTTGTCGTCGAGTACCTGGACTTCAAAACCGGCGGGTGGCAGCTTGTCGTTGTCACGATGGTGCTTGCCATCTGCGGGCACGCGAACATAGATTCCGCTGTTGCCACCAGGTGAGACCTGGTATTGGAATCGGAGATTGAAGTCGCCGAATTTCTGGGACGTTCGCAACCACGGTCCTTTCTTGCCGGTGCATTCGATTGTTCCGTCGCCGTCGTGGCGATTTGCGAGTTCTCCCAGTCCGGCCGGATTGCCGCCGAGTTCCTTGTAACGGGCCACGGCTCGGGCCCAGAGTTTTGAGTAGTTGGCAGCGGGTTTGTGCTTGCGGACCCGCCAGCAAGTCGAGGCGGCCTGTCCGGCTCCTTCCCACCCGGTGAGGTCACGACCATTGAAGAGGCTCGTGTATCCCAGTTCCGTGATCTGGACATTGCGGATTGCAAATCGTCCCCCGCCGGGAACCTCGACCTGCAGACCGATGTGACCGCGTTCGATGGTGATCCCACTGGCCCGGTAGGCAGGCTTTCCGTTGATGGCCAGTGACACCGAGTCCTCGACAACGATGATGTCGAAGCTGTTCCAGCGTCCCTTGCGGATCAGCCCCGGCGGCGGCGTGGCCCCCTTCAGTCGGCCGCAGGCGCCTTCCTTGCCTTCCAGCAGGTTCAACTGGTAGCCCTTGGACGGAAACGGGGAGCCACCGGGTTGGGTGCGGATATAGATTCCCGCGTCGTATTTCGAGTCTTTCTCGGCCTTCCATTCCACGTGCAGCAGGAAGTCACCGTAGGCGTGGTCGCTGCGGAGCCAGCCGTTGCCTTCCAGTAGCCGGATCGTTCCCTTGTTGACGTCGGCCTGGCAATCGTTCTCGATGGTCCAGCCGTCGAGCGTCTTGCCGTCGAACAGTGGGTAGGAGAATCCGGCTGCCGAGACAGATGAGATTGTCAGCAGGACACCCAGCAAGGATCGTGTGAACATTGGTCGAGCCTCTTGTCGTGGTTCGTCAGGATTGGGTGAGAGCGTGGGTCACCGCGTGGGCTTCTTTTTTTCTGGAGTTTTCTTGGGCGCGGGCTTTTTGGATTTCTTGTTGAAGTCACCCGCCGTGACGACCACCAGTCTCTTGGGGTCGAAATATTTTCGGGTTGCCTGCAGAACGCCCTCGGCCGTTGTTCCGGAGATGTTTTTTTCGAATTCCGCTTCAAAGGCCAGTGTCCGCTTGGAGAAAAGTGAACCGGCGAGCAGGCTGGCGAGGCGGGCGTCGTCGGTGCGACCGACCCGCAGGGATTGCAGGTACCCTTTCTGGGCGGCCGCCAGTTCAGCGGGAGTGACGCCGGATTTGAGCAACTTGTCGACCTCTTCACGGATGGCCACGGCCACCTTCGGAGAGTTTTGTGGGTTCGAGATCGCGGCGATCGTCAGGCTGCCGCGCTGGTCAACACTTGTTGCATTGAAAAAGGAAATGATGCCGTAGGAGAGTCCTTCCTGTTGTCGAACCCGGTTGCCCAGCCTTGAGGCCAGGGAACCACCTCCCAGGATGAAGTTGGACATGACCAGTGACGGGTAGTCGGGATGAGAGTCCTTCATCGAAAAGACCAGTCCGGCACAGTAGAAGGCGTTGGCCTTGTCGGGCGTGAGGATCTTGTGAGTGCCGGGCTTGTACGGGTTGTCCCCGTGTTTCTGGATGTGCTTGTACGGCTCAGTGGCTTTCCAGCCACTGAAAAGTTTCTCGAGCAGGGGCACGGTGGTCTTGGAGTCGAAGTCACCCACGATTGCCAGTTCACCGTGAGACCCTCCCAGGAAGTTCTTGTACAGGGAGGCCAATTGCTTCCGGTCGACCGACTTGATCCGGGCGATTTCCTCTTCGATCGTCGGTTCGTATCGCGGGTCGGTCTCGGGGTACGGACGAAATGCTCTTCTGAGCTTTCTCATGGCCAGCGATTGTGGCTCAGACTTTTGCTGTTCCAGGGAAGCCAGCATCTGCTGTTTCATCAGTGTCAGTTCAGTCTCCGGCAGAGTCGGCTCGCGCAGCACCTGGTTGAGCAGGTCCAGGACCTGGGGCAATGTTGTTCGAGTGGCTTTCACTGAAAAACCGGCAAGACCCGCACTGCTGCGGCTGCCAGAACCCGAGAGTGATGCCCGGAGTTCAGCCAACTTGTCGGTGAGTTCGGTGCGGGTGTATTTCCGGGTGCCCCGGGCCATCAGCGTCGGCAGAAGTGCGCCGGCACTGGTCTTGTCGCCGAGAGTCCTGGCGGTGCCGTACCGCAGTGTCAGCGTGAGATTGACCGCCTCACCACGAGTCTTCTTGGNCANCATGGCGACNTTNAGNCCNNTGNNGAGNGTGGTNCGGATNGTGTNNTTCTCGATGTTNTCCGGCGANACGTCNAANGCTTCNCCNGNNGCNACNGTCTTGCGGCCCTTGTAGTTGCCGATCATCTCGGCGAGATTCGGCGTGGTGGGAATCGCGGTCCGCGAGGCCACCTTGGTTGGTCGAAACAGGCCAACGGTCCGGTTGTTTGCGACCAGGTAGGTCTTGGCCACGCGTTGGACGTCGGCGGGGGTCACCTTTTCGAGACGGTCCCGAGCGATGAAGTACAGGCGCCAGTCACCCTGCGCAGCCCATTCGGAGAGTTGGATGGCGAGTTGACTGGTGTCGTTGGAGGCCTGTTCGCGTTGTCTCAGGAACCGGGCCTGGGTCCGCTTGACCTCCTCCTCGGTCACACCCTTGCTGGCGACCAGGTCGATCGTGTCGGTCAGGCGAGTGAGCACGTCACNGGGATCATTCCCCGGAGTGACCTCGGCCATCAACTCGATCACGCCGGGATCATGAAAGGCGTACGCGTCGCCCTGGAGACTCGCGGCGCGCTTGGTCTCGACCAGTGACTTGTAGAGCCGTCCAGTGGGGGAGTTCGAGAGAATGTCGGTGAGCACGTTGACTGGAACGAAGTCGGGATGTGGTCCGGCCGGAATGTGGTAAACCGCTCCCANGACCGCGACCTTGCCGACACGTCTCAAGGTGACGAATCGTTCGCCATCCTGTGCCGGTTCCTCCGTGTAGGTCGCANCGAGTTTTCGCTTGGGGCTGGGGATCTTGCCAAATGTCTTCTCGATCACCGACACCGCTTGCCGGGGATCGAATTGTCCGGCGACGATCACCATCGCGTTGTCCGGTTGGTAGTACTTGCGGTAGAACTGTCGCAAGTTGGAAACGGGCACGCGCTCGATGTCGGCCCGGTTTCCGATCGTTGATCGGCCGTAATTGTGCCACTCGTAGGCGACGGCCATCATCCGCTGGGACAGCACCCGGGAGGGACTGTTTTCTCCCCGTTCGAACTCGTTTCGGACCACCGACATCTCGGAAGCGAGGTCCTCAGCCCGAATCAGGCTGTTCATCATCCGGTCGGATTCCAATTCCAGCGCGAAGGCCAGGTTCTCGGGACTGGCCGGAAGCGTTTCGTAGTAATTGGTGCGATCGACCCAGGTGGTGCCATTGAAACGGGCCCCGTGNTCCTGGAGTTCCTTGGGGACATTGGGNTGNCGGGTGGTTCCCTTGAACAGCATGTGNTCCAGCAGGTGGGCCATTCCGGCNTCGCCGTAGCCCTCGTGNCGCGATCCNACAAAAACCGTCAGATTGANCGTGACGGTCGGCCGCGANTTGTCGGGNACCANCAANACNCGGAAGCCGTTGTCGAGTTGAAATTCGGCAATTCCCTCGACGGCCGTCACCAGCTTTGTCTCAGCCTGCACCGGTCCGGCATGAACAAGAAGTCCTACCGCGATGGCAACAAGTGTCGCACGAGAAGTCACGCGTGTGTCTCTGAGTCGTGATTGCCATTTTTCCAGCGTCAACATGCTCAACTCCCCGCATAGAAATCACCCGGATCTGGCCAAGCGGCCATCCTCGCGGACTGTACCAGTCCGTCAACGGGGCAACAAGCGGCCAGCAAATGATCAACCCGCGATGTTGTTCCTGTGTCGTGCGGTCTAAAGGGCTCGTGGTGCTCGCCAACAAGTGAGACGTTCTCACGGATCAAACGAAGTTGTCGGTGGCGGATTTTCGTCCCGGCCGGTGACTTGGTATTCTGTGACATCAGGAACGGACAAGGTGTGTAGGGGGAATTGTCGATGCGAGCGTTTTGTACCTGCGGCGTGCCCGTTGCCAGTCCATTGGGAACAGCGATCGTGGTCGCTGCGTTGTGTTCGGCAACGGTGTCGGCAACGGTGTCGGCTGCGGTGCCCGCGTGGCCCGGTTGGCGTGGTCCACGCGGTGACGGGCATTCGACAGAGAGTGATCTTCCCAGCCAGTGGTCGAAAACCTCGATCGCCTGGTCCGTTGATTTGCCCGGACACGGCCAGTCGTCACCAACGATCTGGGGCCAGCGGATTTTTTTGACCGCGTCACTGGACAAGGGAAAGCAGCGGGTGGTGTTGTGTGTTGATCGAGACACGCACAAGCTCGCCTGGAAACACACCGCCTTCACCGGCCCCGCTCTTCCCACCCACAACATGAACGGGTACGCCTCGGCCAGTTGTGTCACTGACGGGGAATTCGTGTACGCGTTCTTTGGCGAGGGAGGTGGGATTCACTGTTACCGTGTTGATGGAACGCCGGTCTGGCGAAAACCCGTCGGCGTTTTCGACAACAGGTGGGGCTCGGCCTCGTGNCCGGTGCTGGTGGGGAACTCNGTNGTCCAACTCGTTGANTCGGACAANCAGGCCTACATNGCNGCCTTCGATCGAAAGACNGGTAAGCAGTTGTGGAAGACCGATCGGGACAATTTTCGTGGNTGGAGCACTCCAGTTTTGGTCCGNGTCGGTGGACACGACGAACTGGTGGTCAACGGNCACGCNGCGGTGTGNGCCTATGATCCCGGNACNGGAAAGGAACTGTGGCGGGTCAAGAACAAGACCGGCCGNGGAACGCCGACGGTGACCCTTGGAGACGGGCTGTTGTTCACCAGCAACGGCACGAGACCGTATCTGACCGCGATTCGTCCCGGTGGCGCCGGTGATGTGACAGGCAGCCACGTGGCGTGGCAAGTCCAACGCAACGGTCGCGACATCCCCTCGCCGATCGTCATTGGCAAGTACGTGTTGATCGTCGGCCTGCGCGGTGGAATCCTGGGATGCTACGACACGAAGTCCGGCAAGCAGTTGTGGTTGGAACGGCTCGGCACCAACTTCTCGGCCTCGCCAGTCGCCTGGAACGGTCTGGCCTTTTTCATCAACGAGGCGGGAGAGACATTTGTGGTGCGGCCGGGGCCGAAGCCAGAGATCGTTGCGAGGAATCGAATGGAGGCGCCGGCGGAAGAAATCTTCCGGGCGTCGATTACTCCGCTGGGGGGGCGGGTGTACATCCGTTCGACCAAGCGATTGTACTGCGTCGGCAAGTAGCCAACTCACCACCACTCCACCGCCAGCGGCACGCGGGAAACGACTGGTCTCCAGGCTACGATCGTGTCGGCCACAGCCCGGCCAGCAGTCCCGATGCCAGGCCAAACGCGTGTGCCCCGTTGGCAACCCCGCCGACCACGCCGAAAAGGCAGAGGAAGAACCAGCCGAGCAACCAAAGGGTGGTGTTTGGCGGCATTGACAGGCCCTGCTGCGGAGCGAACCGCTCCCTCATCAAGATGAAGCCAAAGACCCCATAGACCACCCCGGACATGCCTCCAAACAGTGGTGACCCAGTGATGGCGTATTGCCCGGCGTTGGAAACGATGGCGACCAACAGGATCAGTCCCAGGTAGCGAGCCAATCCGCGTTTCGATTCAACCTCCCCTCCCAGGAATCTGAGGTACAGCAGGTTGAACAGGATGTGCGGAATGCTGAAGTGCAGGAAGGCGGGAGTCACCAGCCGCCAGACCTGGCCATGAAGGATCTGTCCGACTCCATGATGGGGCGGCTGGAAGTCCCGATCGGTCGTGATCGCCTCCCAAAGGTGCTTGGCGACTTCCGACATGTTGTAGGTGGAAGTGAAGATCCCCTCCGGGCGTTCCTCAATATCGACAATTGTCAACTGGTTCATCACCGGCTCGTAGGCCATTTGGAACTCAAAACTGCCAGCGGGGCTGAGGCCACGAGCGCAGACGAGGGTCACCAGTACCGAGAACGCCATCAGGACAACAGTGGCCGGACAGCTTCGCGAGGGGGTAATGGTCCAATGGAAGCCACCTCGCCGGTGGGACGGGACCGGGGGATTCAACCGGGGCGGGGCGGCACGTTGGGCTGCCTCGAGAGCGCGCTCGGCCTGGACGTAGAGATCCGACAGTGGTTCGGACCGGAAGTTCTCCAGTTCCGCCCGGGCCGATTCGACCAGGTCCTCGTCGTGGACCCAGATGATCCACCGCTCGTCTTCCTGCTCAATGTCATTGGCCATGCCGAGACTGAGCAGCCAGGCCCGGAATCTCCGGGCCGTTGCCTGATCGGGTAGCGATCCAATGTGTCTCATTCGGTCGGGAACCGTTGGCAGTGGTTGGAAAAGGGAGACACCTCAGGCGTGCAGTTCGACAAGGTCCTTGTCCGAGAGGACGTGTTCGCGACCGACACTCTGTCCATCGTGAACAGTGTCTCCCCAGATCCGGGCAAACTTGAACGTGGTAGCCAGTTCTCGGTGTACCCGCAACGCCAGGTCCTCAACCGTCGCGTTTCGTGGAACCGTGAAGGGCGATTCAAAATCGGCTGTTTTTCCCGGGCGCTTGGTGTAGACACGGATCACATCGAGCTTGCGGTAGACGATTTCCCGGAGCGAGTTGCAGGAGTCCGGGTTGTCCAGTTCGACACGGACTGTTTCGAACTCCGATCCGGTCAGTTCTTGGAGAAACGCGATTCTCGTTTCGGCATCGGGGTCCGATGCACGGGTCGCCACGAGCAGTGTCTGGACGTGGATCGTACTGAAATCGTCCTCGTCGAATCCGGTGCGGTTCGAGAAGAGTGTCTTCCGTTCCGAGAATTGTCGCATGACGGCCTCGGTGTCGTCTGGCGCATCGTCGCTGCTTCCGTCAAAGACCAGGAGTGCCAGGTCGGCGGCTCGGACCAGGCCAGTCAGGTAGGCATCGATGTGTGTTCCGGTTACCGGTGGAGTGTCGATCAACTGCACGGTGATGTCTTCCCAGGACATCATGGCCGGCAGTGGTTCCCGCGTGGCAAACGGATAATCGGTCACCTCGGGGCTGGCATTGGTCAACTCGTCGACCACTCGACTCTTGCCAGCATTCGGGCCTCCGACCAACACGACCTGCCCGGCACCCTGCCGGGGCACCTTGTAACTGCGGCTTTTTTTCTCAGAGGATTGTTCGGAGGTACTCTCGGCGCGGGCTTCCTTGAGCCGCTTGCGGAGGTCGGCCTGCAGTTTGTCGGTCCCCTTGTGCTTGGGGATGATGGCGAGCATCTCCTCCAGGCACTCAACTCGCTCTTCGGCCGATTGTGCCCGCCGGTAGGCGTTTTCGGCTTTCTGGTACTGGGGCGTGAGATTGGCGGGCATGGAAAGACAGACGCAACCTGTGTCGGGTCGGCGGAGTGGGCAAGGGGCGGCTCATTGTATCGCCGTATCGTCTTTCCGGAAACGACTGATGACGGCAATCGGCCACCGTGACTGATCGGCCACGGCCGCGACATCCGTGTCCTGGCCGACCAGCACCAACCCACGATCGGGCGGGATTTCAGACAACTCGATATCGCCGGGATGTCGCCATTCCTGTTCCGCGGTCCAGTCGATGCGGCGGTTTTCTCCAGAGACGGCCGGTTGTTCCAACGGGTCCTCGCCGGACAGGTCCGGATGCTCTCGGTACACGACCGGTCGGGTACCACGGGCGATGAGCCAGTCTCGCGAAATGGCCAACCCGTATGGTTCGAAGTCCCAGCGGCCACGGTGTGGGCGGAAGACCCGGAGCGAGCCGAGTTGTTCAAGCGGACAGGATGTGAAACTGACCGCCGGCGGAGCACCGCGGACCGGTCGCGATACAGCTCGCAGACGACCGTCGACCAGAATTCGTCGCAAGGTGCATTGCACCGAATGATCGGATTCCACCCGACCCAGGATCAAATTGTCCAGGTACTCCTCGCGGGACTGGCCCGGCCACGGTCCGTCGCACTCACGAGTGCAATGGATGAGCCAGTCGTCACGCGTTGTGTCCTCGACAGTCGCCAGTTGTGCTGTCGCCGGGATGGTCCGGCGTGTGGCCGGGGTGCGACGCCGCGACGGGAATGAGCGTGCTCCGTGCGATTCCCACTGCGTTGCCGCCGCAGGGGGAACCAGGCTCGGCTTGCGGGCGAACCACACCACTGGTCGAATTTCCCGTGGACGCTGTATGAGTTCGGTGACCAGCGATGCGGTCCGGCTGTGATTTCGAGCCGATAGAATGATGACCGTGTCGGCCTCCTCGACGCACAAGCGATCTCGAGTTTGTCGCGTCACCCGGCGAACCGACTTCGTCTCGATGCGATGACCGAACAGTTCCGCACAGCGGCGAAGATATGGAGCTGTCGTCGTGCCGGCAGCTGACAGCAGCGTGGAACCGGCAGGCACCAGATGGCTGCAGGCGGTTGCCAGTGCTGCAAACCAGTCATGACGACGGTGAGGCCACCGGCCAAGGTGTGAACTGACCAGGGCAATTCTTGGGCGGGGGAGATTGAGAATTCGAACCCGAGACGACGCATCGGACATCGTGGGCCTCGCAGTTGATCAAGGATGGCCTCCCCGGCCCGATCTTGCGACGGCAGTCGGGGTTAATATAGGGGGATTGAGTCTCGAAGTGTGTTCAGATCTTTGGTGTGGCCATACTGGTCAGCCTGTTGAGAGTCTGGATTGGTGTGGGTATCATCTGGCCAGCATTACGAATCAATTTTGGATGATACGTTTCCACCACGTTGGAATTCTGGTGTCCTGTCATAACGACACCGGAGCATTGGGGGTGTGAAGATGCGAGGCCAAGGAGAAGGCCCGCGGCTGGCCGCGCGGCTGGTCTGTGGTGTGCTGGCGATGCTGTTGCTGGCGACTGTCACGTTCGGCCAGGAGACTGAGGCCGAGAAAGCTGCGACACGCGACTACGTCGTAGCGCAGGGTTTCCAGAAAAAGCGGCTGTTCGCTGATGCGGTGACGCACTGGCAGAAGTTCCTGACAACGCATACCAAGAGTGTGCGGTTGCCGGCTGTGCGGCTCAACCTGGCTGTCTGCCAGTTGCAGCTCAAAAAGTACCCCGAAGCCAGTGAAACCCTGCGGCAGTTGTTGAAGATCAATCCACAGTACAAGCTCGCCGATCGGGTGCAGTACAACCTGGGCCTGGCGATGGACAACATCGCAGTGGGGTCAGGAAAACCTGCCGACTTCGAGGCGGCTGCCGTCGAATACGGTCGAGTTGCTGAACGGTACCCCAAGAGTGCTTTTGCCCTGCCGGCCTTGTACTACCAGGCCGAGTGCCTGTTTTCGGCCGAGAAGCTCGAGGGGGCCGTGGTCGTTTACAACAAGGCCCTGGCATTGAAGCCAACGCCAAATCTCGAACCCGACATTCTTTATGGGCTGGGGACTGCCCAGGAGGGGCTGAAAAAATACACGGCTGCAGTGGTGACCTACCGGCGTTTCCTGAAGACGCACGGGAAGCGGCCCGAGGCGACCGAAATCAGTCTGCGGTTGGGGTTGTGCCTGTTTCGCCAGGAAAAGTATGCCGAGTCACAGCCGTTGTTTGCACAGGCGGCTGCCGTGAAAGATTTTCCCCAGGCTGATCTCGCGTTGCTGCAGCAGGGCCACGCGATGCGGCAACAGCAGAAACTGGCCGAAGCGGCGGCGGTGTTCGAGTCGTTGCCCAAGAAATTCGTCAAAAGTTCCTACACCGCCGAGGCGCTGTTGGCGGCCGGAAAGTGTCGGTTTGGAGTTGCCGACTACGCGAAGGCCCAGCAGGCGTTGCTGCCCGTCGTGGCGGATCCGAAATTGGTCGAGGCGGCTGAGGCATCGACCTGGCTGGGACGCACCCTGGTGAAATTGAAGAAACCGGCCGATGCGGTGGTCGTGTACGACAAGGCGATCGCGTCATTTTCCAAGCACCCACGGTTGCCAGAGTTGGTGTATTTCCGTGGTGAGGCATTGTATGCCCAGCCGGAGAAACGGGCTGCCGCCGCTGCCGGGTTCCTGGAATTCACGGGGAAGTATGTTGACCACCAACTGGCGGCCAGCGCGTTGTACATGTCGGCATTGGCCCACCTTCAGATCGACAAGCCGACCGAATCGTTGTTGTCGGTCACGAAGTTCCTGGGTGATGCGAAACGGGCCAAGCACGAGTTGCGTCCTGAAGTGCTTTACGTGGGTGGACAGGCTTACCTGCTGGGTGAAAAACCCGACTGGGCCAAGGCCGAGGCCCTGTTTCGGGGGTTGGTGAGTGAGTATCCCAAGCACCAGCACGTGCCGGCGGCGACGGTGCGGATCGGATTCTGCTTGTACCGTGCCGAGAAATTTGACCCGGCGATTGCGCACCTGGTCGGAGCGATTCCCGGTTTGTCCGATCCCAATTTGAAAGCCGAGGCGGGCTTGCTGGTGGGACGGAGCCACCAGGTGTCCAAGCGGCCGGCCGAGGCGATCGCGGCGTTCCGCGCCGCCGTGGCTGCCGCCCCCAAGTGGGAACGGGTTGATGAGTTGTTGTACGTTCTGGGTGCGACTCTCAAGGACGACGCCAAGCTGGACCCGGCGGTTGTCGAATTGAACAAGTTGCAGAACCAGTTTCCCAAGAGCGTATTTCGGGATCGGGCGCTTTATGAGTTGGGCGACATTGCCCGGATCCAAAAGAAACATGATCCGGCCGTCGTGCTGTTCAAGAAGGTGCTGGCGGAATTCCCCAAGAGTGACGTGGCCCCGTTGGCCCAGTTTGGCCTGGGAGCCGCCTTGTTCGAGAAGGAGGAATTCAAGCCCGCGGAGGTGGCCCTGCAGCAACTGGTCGCGAAGTTTGCCACCCACCCGATCGTCGGCCAGGGACGACGTCTGAGAGGATCGTGCTTGCGGGAATTGAAGGACTTTGCTGGTGCCGTGACAGAATTGCAGGCCTACCTGGCTCACAAGCCGCCCCCGGCGGCCGAGGAGGCCGCGGACGCGAGGTTTGAGATGGCGTTGTGCCAGGTCGGACTCAAGCAGCACAAGCCAGCCATCGCGACCTTCAATGCTGTACTCAAGGATCAGCCCAAGTTTTCCCAGAAGGACAACCTGCTCTACGAACTGGCATTTGCCTACCAGTCCACTGACCAGGTGCCACAGGCCCTGGCCACCTACAGGCGACTGGTCGCCGAAGTGCCGACGAGTCCACTGGTGGCCGAGTGCTGGTTCCGCATTGGACAGGCACTGGAAAAAACAGGTGACCAGAAGCAGTTGCCCGAAGCCGAGAAGGCGTATGTCGCCGGGCTGAAGGGGGTCAAGAAACCGTCTGTCCGCCAGAGCTTGCTCTATCAACTCGGTTGGGTGCAGTACCGGCAGGAACGGTATCCCGAGGCCGTGGCACAGCTGGGTGTCCTGCTCAAGGATTTTCCCGAAGGGAATCAGCGGGCCGATGCCCTGTTGTTGGCCGGTGAGTGCCAGTACCTGTCCAAGAACTGGAAGGAATCGTTGGTTCACTTTGAGATGGTGGTCGCGGACAAGAATGCCACCGAACGGTCTCGAGCGTTGTATCGGTCTGGCACCTGCCATCTGAATCTCAAGCAGTGGCCCCAGGCACAACAACGCTTCGAAGCCCTGCTCAAGGAATTTCCCAAGTACCCGCAACTCTTCGCGGCACGCTACGGCCTGGGTTTGGCATTGCAGAAGCAGGGCCAGTTGGCCCGGGCGCTGGTTGTCTTTGAAGAGGTCACCAAGGAGACCAACACGGAGGCGGCGGCCAAGGCGAGGTTCATGATTGGCGAGATCGCCTTCTCCAAGAAACAGTACAAGGTGGCCTACTCGAGTTTCCTGGTCGCGGCGTTCAAGTACCCCTACGAGGAGTGGCAGGCCAAGGGGTACCTGGAGGCGGGCCGTTGCTTCAAGGAACTCAAGGACAATGACAAGGCCCGTGAATTGCTCGAGACGGTGGTCAAGAAATTTCCCAAGCGGCCCGAGGCGAAGTCGGCGGCACAGGTGCTGGCCACTTTGCCCAAGCCGAAGACACAGTGAGTGATGGTGCCGGGTTGGCCAACGGCCGGCCAGATGCCAGGCAATTACGATTGGAGACGAGGATGCGGGTAAGCGATTTGGGGACGCGAGTTGGCCGGACGTGGTGTCGGATGGCCAGGCGACTGGTAGCTGTCGCGATCGTGATCGCGACGGTTGCCATTTCGGCGAATCCCGTGGCGGCCCAGGAGGATGCCGATGCGGACGGGGTGGTTGCTACCAGCCCGGAGCCCGCGGCTGATGACGACAAGGACGAGTCGCTGTTGACACTGATTGTGGGCACCGGCCCGACCGGTTGGTTGTTCATGGGTATCCTGCTGGTCTTCTCGTTTTACAGTGTCACCGTGGCCATCGAACGGGCCGCCGCGACACGTCGAGTCCGGGTGTTGCCCGATGGTTTTCTCGGCGAGGTCCGGTCGCTCTCAGCCTCGGCCCAGCCCAGCCTGGCGGCCTTTCGGGAACTGTGTGGCCAGTGGGATGTGCCGGTGGCCCGGGTCGTGGAGTCGGGACTGGAACGGTGCGGTCGGCCGCTGACGGAAATCGAGAAGTCGATGGAAGACAAGGCGGCCCGCGAGATTGCCACGTTGCGGGGCGGGATTCGGCCGTTGCGGACCGTCGGCAGTATTGCTCCTTTGATCGGTTTGTTGGGAACCGTGGTTGGCATGATCGTCGCTTTTCGGACTGCCAGCCAGGGACTCGGACGTGGCGAACGGATGGCCGAGGGGATTTACCTGGCCCTGATGACGACCGCCGCAGGCCTGACAATTGCGATTCCCACGCTGCTGCTGTCGGCAATTTTCACGGCCCGTGTCGAACGGTTTTTCCGCGAGATGGCCGAGGAACTGGTGCCGACAATTCTCTGTCTGGCCAGGATTGCTCCCGAGGAGGGAGCAGAGCCAGCGGCTGCAACCACCCCCGAAGTCGTGAACGTGTGAATCGATGAGATTGTCAGAAGAGAGTGTCGAGGAAGCGGGTCCGGATCTGACTCCGGTCATCGATGTCGTGTTCCTGTTACTGATTTTCTTTCTGGTCGCGACTGAGTATCACCAGGAGGAACGGGAACTCGATGTGGTCTTGCCCGAGGTGACCCAGGCTCAGCCACTGGCGATGACCAAGGAATTGATCGTCAATATCACCAAGGCCGGCGCATTCAAGGTCGCCGGTCGCGATTACAACGAGCAGCAGCTCTACCAGATCATCCGGGAGGCCAAGGAGAACAACCCCGAGATGACCGCCTTGATTCGAGGGGATGGCGACAGCGCCCTGCGGTATGCCGTGCGGGTGATGGGGATGTGCAACAAGGTGGAAATGAGGTACCGGATCGCAGCCCTGCAGCAGGCGGGGGCGGGAACGTGATGGGAGTGAAATGCCGATGACCAACTGGCGAGAAGGAACTCCCGGTGGCCTGGGATGGTTGCGCGGCTCGCGTGGATTGTGGGCTGTTGCCATCGTCGTTGTTTTGCTGGCCGCGTTGTGGCTCATGCCCAGGCGGGTTGCTCGCTTGGTGACAGTTGACGGCCAGGATGTCGGGCCAGCCCCGGCGGGGACTCCGATGCGGCAAGTGGCGTGGAAGCAGGCCGAACCGATCGAGATCGAGGCCGATCGGGATGATGAGACGGCCGACTTGATCGCCCCGCGATTGGCCGGTGACGGTCAGTTGCTCTACCTGACACGCCGCGGTCCCGACGGACGGATGGACATTTTTCGCAGTCGACGATCCGAGAGCGGGTGGGAAAAAGCCGAGCCGGTTGACGAGCTGAATTCTCCGGCGAATGACATCGGGCCGGTCATTTCTGCAGATGGTCAAACCCTGTATTTCTTTTCCAACCGCGACGGCGGACACGGGGGCTATGACCTGTACACCAGCCGACGCGATGCGGCTGGCTGGGACGCTCCTCGGAACCTCGGAGAGTCGGTCAACTCGGTCGCCAACGAGTTTGATCCGGCGTTGTCCCCCGACGGGATGCACCTGTTTTTCTCGTCGGATCGTGAGACCGCCGATGGGAACCAACTTCCACAATGGACGGCGACGATCCGTCGGCCGTTGACGGGCCACGATTTTGATTTGTACGAGGCCAGTCGCGGGTCGTCCGGGGCTCCCTTCTCATCGGTCCGGCCACTGGACGTCCTGAACCGTTCGGGCAGCCATGAAGGGGCACCGTTTGTCTCGCCTGATGGTGGTTTCCTTTACTTCGCGTCCAACCGGGTCGCCCGTGCTGGTGAACCGACCAACCTGGACCTGTACCGGGCCCGCTGGACGGACAATGAATTTGGTGCTCCTCAGAACCTCGGGCCGATGATCAATACCGAGAACGATGAGACCGAGCCGGGAGTGTCGGCCGAGGGTTTTCGGTTGGTTTTTGCCACGAACCGTGACGGTCGGGACAGGCTGTACCGCAGCGTGGCCCGTGAGATCGAGTTGCAACAGGGGTGGGATTCGAGCCGGTTTGATTCGGTGTGGCTGGCTGTTGGTGACCAGTGGGGACGGGCGTTGTGGATCACCCTGCTGGTGGCCGGTCTTGTTGCCCTGGTGCTCTGGAGCCGGGGATGGTTGTGGCGACGGGCGACCGCATCGCGGTTCGTTTTTGGCAGTGTCGTCTTCCACCTGCTCGTGGTGTTGTCCCTGTTCCTGTGGAAGCTTGACTCGGTGGTCGAGGTGATCGCCGAGGTGGTGCAGGATTGGGAAGCGTCGACGGACCTGGTGGACGACAACCAGCACAAGTCGCAGGAGGATGGTCCCGAGTCCTACGAGAAGGTGGATGAACTGCAGTCGTTGGATGATGCGGCGACGCCGGAGGTGACCCGTCAGGTGACCGAGGCATTGAGTGTTCCGGTGCGAACCGAGTCCTTGTTGCCGCAAGTGCCCTTGAGGCAGGTCCAGTCCCTGCCACCGGAGATGGTGTTGCGGGTGGCTCCCAAGGCCGCGCCCAGGGAAACTCCCACGAATCCGCTGGAGCCACTGGAACGACGTCGTCGGACGCAACCGGATTCGACGGTGGCGATGATCGAGACTCCAGTTGACGCCACCCTGCCACCCGCCGAAGCGGTTGTGCAGGAGAAGCGGGTGAGGGTCGAGGCTGCAGCCGTGCAGAGGCAGGCCAAGTCGGTGTCGCGTCGCGTGCCCCGTCGGACCCGGGCTGCGACACCCGCACCGGCAACCGCCTCGCCGAAGGAGGTCCCGGTGGCCAAGACACCCGAAGTGGCCAGCGACGCGCCGCGCGAGGTGCGGATCGCACGTGAGAACCGGGTGGCGTCCGCGACGGCCGTGCCGGCGGCGGTCGTGGGTACGGCCGAAACTCCGGAGGCAGCGCAGGCACCACGGGAGCAGCGATTGCAGGTGGCCAACGGTTCGCTGCCCCGAGAGGCGACGACAGTTCAGAAACAGGGTGCGACTGGCCGACTGGTCGATCGCCCGGCTCCCCGGATGTCCGAGGCGGCTCAGACCGACCAGGCACTTCGCGCGGTTGCGGCCACCCCCCAGCTGCCAACGGCTCCCCCGAGACGGAAGGTGAGTTCCACTCGCAGTCGTCTGGTGGCGTCCCGCACTGCCGCGGGAGTCGAGAGCGACGTGGTGCTCGACAAGCAGTCCACGGCGAAATCGACAGCCGAGAATGGGGTTCAGGTGGCCGATGCGACACTCTCTCGCAACGTCCCCCGTCGCCGTCGCCGTGTCGAGGCACCGACGGCGGGGCTGGGGCCGGACGATCCTCAACCCGCGGCGACGACTGGGGCGGAGATCGAGGCGGCCGAGGCCGTGGCCAACTCGGTGACCGGTGGGCCGGCCACGGTCCGTTCGGTGGGGCGCCGTCGCCGCCCGGTGACCAGGACGACAGACACCGCCGCTGGGGCCGAGGTCCAGAACGTGACTCCCGCCGCGGAACGCAGTGTGGACCTCGGCAATCTGCTGGCTACCAACCGGGTGTTGGATCGCAAGCCGGCCTCCGCCACCGTCAACCTGCGGACTCCCAGGGAGATGACCGGGCCGATTCGTCGGGTTCCGGATCGGGTAATCATTGGCGACCCGGGCCAGGTGGACAACAACAAGACTCCCGATTTTGGACCGCTGGTGTCGCGACTTGATCGTCGACGGGCCCGCGCGTCTCGCGTCGCACTGGGCGAGGACAATATCGGGCTGCGTGCGTTGTTCACGCTGAGGCAGGGTGACACGCGTCGGAAGTACATCAAGCTGTTCGGGGGCAGTGACGAGAGCGAGGAAGCGGTCAACCGCGGACTGGTCTGGCTCGCCGCGCACCAGTTTCAGAAGGGAAATTGGAGCCTGGATCGGTTTCATGAACGGTGCAAGGGACAACATCCCAATTGCACCGGGCTCGGGCGGGTTCGCTCGAATACGGCGGCCACCGGGATGGCACTGATGCCGTTCTTGGCAGCCGGACACACGCACCGCTCGGGGCGGCATCAGCAGGTTGTGGCCAGGGGAGTCAAGTGGCTCATTGATCAGCAAAAGTCCAACGGCGATTTGCTCAGCGACGGCGACTCGGCTCACGCCCACATGTACAGCCATGGCATCGCATCGATTGCGCTGTGCGAGGCGTACGGAATGACCGAGGATCCGAAGCTGAGATCGGCGGCCGAGAAAGCCATCAATTTTATTGTCCAGGCCCAGAACACCTCCACTGGAGGCTGGCGTTACAAGCCGGGAGAATCAGGCGATACGTCGGTTGTTGGTTGGCAGATGATGGCCCTGAAGAGTGCCGAGATGGCCGGGTTGGTGATTCCTCCCAAGACGATCACCCTGTTGGACAAGTGGTTGCGTCGGGTTGAGGCCAATCAGCCGGTGGGAGGCTTGTTTGGTTACACCGACCGGGGAGTCAAGCCCGCAATGACCGCCGAGGGCCTGTTGTGCCTGCAGTTCATGGGGGTTGATCGAAACGACCCGAGAATGCGGGCCGGGGCTGATTACCTGTTGAAGAATTTGCCCAGCCGGAGCCAGCAGCGGACATCCTACTACTGGTACTACGCCACGCAGGTGATGTATCACATGCAAGGCAAATACTGGCTCGCCTGGAACGAACCACTACGCAAGACACTGGTGGCGACCCAGCAGGCCGGGGGACACATGGCGGGCACATGGAATCCGGCCGACAACTGGGAGAACCAGGGGGGGCGGATCTACGCCACGGCGATGAAACTGCTGGTCCTGGAGGTCTATTACCGGCACCTGCCGTTGTACGACCAGTTGGACGACGAATAATCGCCGCGCGGTGTGCTGCTATCCGAACAACTCGTCATAGAGTTCGTCGCTGTATCCGACTACCAGCGTCTTGCCACGTTTCAGCGTCGGCGCCCGGAGTGTTCCGCTTCGCCCGGTGATCAAGCCGGTCAGGTCGGCATTGCTGAGCCGTTCGGTGTTCATGTTGATGTGCCGGAACTTCCGGCCACGTGCGACATACAGGTGAGACGCCTGGCGTGCCAGGGTCACCGCGTGTCGTGCGTCGACGGTTTCGGTGCGAGCATCGGCCTGCTCGCGGATCCGGGCATCGGCTTTGGCAAGGAACCCCTGCGCTTTGACGCAGCTGGTTCATCCCTTGCGGTGGTAATACCAGTCGATCCGTGCGGACATGGATGGCGATCCCTGATTGACAAGAGTTCTGGTTGGTGAATCGGTAACGTAAGAGGTGACGGTGAGTGAGTTGGCCGTCGTCCCCGCGCCACAGTATGCTCACCTTCTCGTAGTGCCGATGAGACTGCAACCGTAGAGCGATGGAGAAGATCGACCGATGAATGAAACACTGTTTGACCTCACCGGCCGTGTGGCCCTGGTCACCGGCGGTAGCAAAGGGTTGGGCCTGGCAATGGCCCGTGGATACGCCGAGGCGGGAGCTGACGTGGTCATCTCGAGTCGGCACCAGGACGAACTGGATGCGGCACTGGTTCAGATCACTGACGGCTTGAGCGTGAAGGGGCTGGCCGTGGTGGCCGACATGACCAAGCGCGAGGACGTGAAGAGGCTGGCCGAGACGGCTCTTGCGGAAATGGGACGGGTCGACGTGCTCGTCAACAACGCCGGGTCGAACGTTCCCGAGGAGATCGACGCGATCACCGACGAGAACTGGGATCGGATCATCGAATTGAATCTCACCAGTTGCATGGCATTGACTCGCGAACTGGTGCCGCAGATGACCGAGCGGGGATGGGGGCGGGTGATCCACATCTCCTCGATCATGGGGCTGGTGAGCAAGGAGGGCCGCAATGCCTATTCGGCGACCAAGAGCGGGTTGCTGGGACTGACACGGGCCAGCGCACTCGACCTGGGCGGAAGCGGGGTGACCGTCAACGCAATTTGCCCCGGGCCGTTCCTGACCGATTTGCCGCAAAGTGTTTTGAGCGAGGAGCAGATCGCATTCTTCGCCGAGCGGACCGCGCTGGGCCGCTGGGGCGAGTGCCGGGAACTGGTCGGGACTGCGCTGTTGCTTGGCACAGATGCCGGCAGCTACATCACCGGCACATCGATCACCGTCGACGGCGGAACCGTCGTCAAGTCATTCTAGAACCCACCGGGCCGGGTGTCCCGCTCTCCGGCGGCCCCCCCGTGCCTCCTTCATTGTGAAAAGGATCTCTGCCATGGCCGGACGCGTTGTCTACTTCAGTGGTGAGTTTGTTCCGGAACGCGAGGCGAACGTGTCGATTTTCGACTGTGCCTTGATGTACGGGGACATGGCTTTCGAGATGACCCGGACGTTCGGTGGCGAGCCCTTCAAGCTCCGTGAGCATCTCGATCGCCTTTACGGTTCTCTGAGACTTCTCGAAATCGACTGTGGCCTGAGCCTCGACGAGATGCTCGCGCAGACGCTGGTGACGCTCGAGAAGAACCAGGCCACGGAAGTCGAGGGAATGGACTGGTGGATCATGCACGACGTGTCGCGTGGTCCGCTGCCGGTCTACGGGTCGCTGTGGCCCGAGGGAACCAAGCCGACGGTCACCATCAGCACCTGGCCTCTGATCACCCACATGGGAACGTTCGCCACGAAATACGACACCGGCGTCGACATCGTCGTTCCCGCCCAGCAGGCCCTGCCGGCTCACCTGGTCGATGCCAAGGCCAAGACCCGCAGTCGAATGCACTACAAGATGGCCGAGTTGCAGGGGCAACGAATTGGCGAGGGGGCCTGGCCGGTGATGTTTGATCCCGACGGGTTCATGGCCGAGGGGCCCGGATGGAACATCTTCCTGGTCAAGGACGGGACCATCTACACGCCGGAACCCCGCAATATCCTCCAGGGTGTCAGTCGTGGGACGGTGTTCGAACTGGCCGAGCAGGAGGGGATTCCGATTGTCGAGGCGAACCTGGGGCGGTACGAGGCACTCCAGGCCGACGAGATTTTCTGCACGTCGACGTCCTACTGCATCGTCCACGGCCGGTCGTTCGAGGGCCAGGTCGTCGGGGATGGCCAACGTGGCCCGGTGGTCGAACGGTTGACCGAGGCGTGGCGACAACGAGTGGGTGTCGACATGGTCAGCCAGGCCCGCGAGTATGCCGAGGCATTGCCGGGATGGTTGGAGCAGGAGGTCGAGGCCAATCGGGCGGCGGTGGCGACTACCTGATCGGATCGCCCTGCTTCCAGGGCGCCGGGACGATCTCGTCGATCCTTGCGAAATGCTCGCAGGGAATCTCCAGTTCCGCTGCGGCCACCGCGTCGGCGACCTGTTCTGATCTCTTGGCTCCAACAACCAGCGACGACATTGCCGGCTGGGCCAGTGTCCAGGCCAGGGCGTACCGGGCCGGTGTCGTGTCGATCTCCGCGGCCAGGCCTTCCAGTGCCTCGAGCTTGTCGAACATGGCGTCGTCGCGTTCCCAGACCCACTCGGGCTTCTCGGCCGCACGTGAGTCTGCCGGGGCCTCTTCGCCACGACGGTACTTGCCCGTCAGCAGGCCACCCTGCAGGGATTGATACGGCGTGACACCGATCGAGAACTCGTCGCAAAATGGCAGGTCGTGCTGGAAATCGCGGCGGAGGAAACTGAAGGGGATCTGCGAGGAGACGGGACGAACCCAGTCGTGCTTCTCGGACAGCCACAACAACTGGCACAGTTGTGCGGCCGAGTGGTTCGACACGCCGACATAACGGGCCTTGCCCTGGCGAACGATGCGATCGAGTGCCTCGAGAGTCGATTCCAGCGGCGTGTGACGGTCCGGCCAGTGGATGATGTAGAGATCGATCACGTCGGTTTGCAGTCGCCGCAGGCTGGCTTCGACTTCTCGCTGGATGTGCAGCGGGGAAAGGCCACGGTCCTGAGGGCCCGGTCCCAGCGGCGCACCGACCTTGGTCGCCAGGACCACCTGGTCCCGTCGATCGGCGATTGCCTTGCCGGTGATTTCCTCGGCCACTCCGCCGGCGCTGCCCAGCACCCGGTCGTAGCCCTCGTAGACGTTGGCGGTGTCGACAAAATTGATTCCCATGTCGATCGACTCGTGCACCAGCCGGATCGCATCGGATTCGGGGACCGGAGTGCCAAAGGTCATCGTGCCCAGGCAGATCGGGGAGACGAGCAGGCCGCTGGAGCCCAGGGGACGCATTTCCATGGTGTGACTCACTGGAGGAAGTGTGAAGGAGCACCGGCCGGGGCCGGGGGCTGCAATGAGGATCGGCTAGGCCAGAATTTCTGCGACCGGCTCGCCATGCTGAGCGATCGGATAGGGGCGATCGGCGGGGTCGTAGATCGACATCGTGGTGTCCAGGCCCATCGCTGCATAGACAGTGGAGATGAATGCTTCGGGGCCGACCGGGCGATCACTGGGGTAGGCGCCGATACGGTCGGAACTGCCGTGGACGTAACCCTGTTTCACGCCGGCACCGGTCATCAGGATGTTGCTGCAGTAGGACCAGTGGTCTCGTCCCCCCTTGGCATTGACCTTGGGAGTGCGCCCCATCTCGCCCATCACCAGCAGCAGGGTGTCATCGAGCATCCCGCGATCGTCGAGATCCTGGCACAGCGCCGAGTAGGCCTTGTCGAAGACGGGCAGGCGGTGATCGCGAAGAATGTTGAAATTGCGCTGGTGAGTGTCCCAGCCGTCCAGGTCGATCTTGGCTGTCTCGAAGACCTCCCAGGTCACCGTCACGAAACGCACCCCCGATTCGACCAGGCGGCGGGCGGTGAGCATCGAGTGGCCGTAAAGGTTCTCGCCGTAGCGGGACTGAAGACTGGCGGGCTC
>PBOU01000109.1 GCA_002724415.1 Planctomycetaceae bacterium | reverse complement strand
TGGCAACAACGGGTTTCGACTCGACGGCATCGATGCGAATGATTACTCCGGCTACTCGGTGAGCACCGCCGGAGACGTCAATGGCGACGGCTACGACGACATGCTCGTCGGAGCGTTTTTTGCCGACCCCGGTGGTGACAATACCGCTGGCGAGACCTACGTGGTCTTTGGCAGCGGCGGCGGGTTTGCCGCCAGCCTGGATCTTTCGACGCTCGACGGCAACAACGGGTTTCGACTCGACGGCATCGATGCGGGGGATCGGTCCGGCCACTCGGTGAGCACCGCCGGAGACGTCAATGGCGACGGTTACGACGACATGATCGTCGGGGCGTATTATGCCGACCCCGGTGGTGACAGTGCCGCCGGGGAGACCTACGTGGTCTTTGGTGGCGATTTCAGCGAGGCGGTCACGCATGCGGGAACGACGGCGGCTGATACGCTGACCGGTGACGGCACGGCCAACGTGATCGTGGCCGGGCGGGGCAACGACACCGTCACCGGCGGCGGCGGAGCAGACGTGATCTACGCGGCCGAGGGCAACGACACGATCACCATCAGTGACACGACGTTTGCACGGATCGACGGGGGTTCCGGTGACGATACGCTGGCGCTGGACGGCAGCGGACTGGCACTCGACCTGACCAGTATCGCTGATTCGGACCTGTTGGGGATCGAGACAATCGACATCACCGGCAGCGGCGACAACACGCTGACACTGGATGTGCTGGAAGTGCTCAACAGCAGTGATACCTCCAACACGCTGACGGTCATCGGCAATGCGGGCGATTGGGTCAACATCGGCTCGGGCTGGACCTGGCATGCCACGCCAAGCGGAACGCAACAACGGTTCACGCAGGGGGCTGCGACGCTGTTGGTCGATGCCGCCGTCGATACGAGCGAACCGGACAAGATCGTCATCGATCTCGACGGTACTAATGGTTTCCGGATCGACGGCTATGTGGCCGGCCAGTCCTCCGGTTACTCGGTGAGTTCTGCAGGCGATGTCAACGGGGACGGATTCGACGACGTTGTGGTCGGGGCCTACCACGCGAACGGCGGCGGTGTGGGCATCTACGCTGGCGAGACCTTTGTGGTGTTCGGCGCCGAAGACGGGTTTGCCGCCAGCCTGGATCTCTCGACGCTGGATGGCAGTAACGGTTTCCGGCTCGATGGCAGTGCTCCATGGGATCTGTCCGGCTTCTCGGTCAGCTCGGCCGGGGATGTCAACGGCGACGCGGTGGACGACATCCTGGTGGGTGCGAAGTCGGCCAGTCCGGGCGGAGTGTCAAAAGCCGGAGCCGCCTTTATCGTCTTTGGTTCAACTGACCCGTTCGCGGCCAGCATCGATCTCGACACGCTCGATGGCGCCAACGGATTCCGATTGGACGGAATCGGAACGGATGATTATTCGGGTCACTCGGTCAGTGACGCCGGCGACGTCAACGGCGACGGACTCGGTGACTTCCTGGTCGGTGCGTACGGAGCCAGTCAAGGGGGCGTGTCCAACGTCGGTGCAACCTACGTTGTTTTCGGATCGAACTCCGCATTTGCTGCCAGCCTGGACCTTTCGATGCTGGACGGCACAAATGGCTTTCGGATTGATGGCGTGACGTATGGAGAGGCGGGTCGTTCGGTCAGTAACGCCGGTGATGTCAACGGTGACGGGCTCGGTGACATCCTGGTCGGCGCCCGGTCGGCGAGCCCCGACGGCGTTGTCTATGCCGGGGCGACCTATGTCATTTTCGGAGTTGCTGATGGGTTTGCCGACAGTCTGGATCTCGATTCGCTGGACGGCGACAACGGTTTTCGGATTGACGGCATTGATTCAAGTGACTGGTCGGGTTGGTCGGTCAGCACCGCCGGTGACGTCAACGGCGACGGCTACGCCGATGTCCTCGTGGGGGCCATTCGGGCCGATCCGGGTGGTGTCAGCAAGGCCGGCGAGACGTACGTGGTCTTTGGCAGCGGGAGCCCGTTTGCCGCAAGTCTTGATCTCTCGGCACTCGACGGCAGTAACGGCTTCCGGTTGGACGGCATCGACGAGGATGATGTGTCCGGCGATTCCGTCAGCGCTGCCGGAGACATCAACGGCGACGGTTACGACGATATCCTGATAGGAGCCTATGCGGCCGACCCGGCTGGTGACAGTGCGGCTGGCGAGGTCTACTTCGTCTTCGGCAAGGCCGCCGGTTGGGCCGCCAGTCTCGACCTCGACACGCTGGACGGCGAGGCTGGCGTGTGGCTGGGCGGCGTCGATGCTGCGGACTATTTTGGACAATCCGTCAGCGATGCCGGCGATGTCAACGGTGACGGTTTCGACGATGTCGTGATCGGAGCCCAACTTGCCGGCTCGGGAGGCGAGAGTTACGTTGTCTTTGGCCGGGACTACAGTGAAGCGGTGACGCACGCGGGCACGACAGCGGCCGAGACACTGACCGGTGACGGCACGGCCAACGTGATCGTTGCCGGTGGTGGTAACGACCTGATCAACGCCGGTGGTGGCGCCGACGTTGTCTATGCCGCGACAGGCCATGATACGGTCGTAATCACCGACACCGATTTTCAACGACTCGATGGTGGACCCGGCCGGGATATTCTTGTTCTGGATGGCAGCGGACTGACTCTCGATCTGACCGGCATCGCTGATTCGGACCTGGTGGGAATCGAGACGATCGACATCACCGGCAGCGGTGACAACACGCTGGTGCTGGACCGTCTGGAAGTGCTCAATAGCAGCGGGACATCCAACACGCTTTCGGTCATCGGCAATGCCGGTGACGGCGTCGTGATCGTTCTGGATGGCGATTGGACACGAACAGGAACCGAGTCGTTTTCCGGAGCATCATTCGCCGTGCTGGCCAACGGCAGCGCCCTACTGAGGCTCGACACGCGATTGGATGTGCAGGTGCAACTGCCCGGAAACGGCAAGACCCATGTCGCCACGTGGGCCGACGACCAGGTGACCGTGGCCGACATCGAGGGCGACAACAGCCTGGTTCTTGACATGGACCTGTGGGACAGCAACACCATCCTAGGCAGCGATGTCGATGACCACCTAACGGTCGACCTGGCCAACTCGGATTTCCTTCCGATCGACGGCCTGTCGTTTGCCGATGCGGCAGACGACGATGACGACACGATCCATTTTCAGGACAACCCCGGCGACACCTATGTCACGGCCCATTGGACGCTGACTGATTCGGATTCGGCGGTCGGAGATCGCGACGGCTGGGCGGTATCGATTTCCGGCGTCGAGCAGGTGGTTGATCCTTCGTCGGCGTCGGTCCGGGCGATTGCCGTGGATGCGACGGTGACCGACGCGATCACGATGACGGCCGGTCCTGCCGCGACAATCGGCAGACTGGACGCGTCGATGGGGAGCATCCATTTCGAGATTGCTTTCCCGAGCGAGACCCTGGCCCTGGTGGGCGGTGGCGGTGACGATGTGATCACTGTCTCGGAGCCCGATGCGACATTGACAGCGACGTTGACGGTCGACGGCCGCGACGGCAACGACACGATCGATGCGACCGCGACATGGCGAGACATGGTGTTGATCGGCGGCCCCGGCCACGATGATCTCCTCGGCGGTGACGGCGACGACCAACTGATAGGCGGTGATGGTGACGACGATCTCCTCGGTGGCGCCGGCAACGACAACATTCGCGGCCAACTGGGCAACGACTCGATTATCGCCGGGTCTGGCCACGACACGGTAACCGGGCATGACGGAAACGACACGATCGAGGGGGGCAGCGGCAACGACAGCCTCGACGGCAATGCCGGTGATGACGATATCTACGGCGAACTGGGCAGCGATACGATCACCGGCGACACGGGCAACGACAGCCTGGTCGGTGGTGGCGGAGATGACGTTGTCGAGGGTCAAACCGACGACGACACGGTGCTGGGCGGGCCCGGCGACGACCGACTGACCGGCGGCGACGGCAACGACTACATGGAATCCGAAGGAGGTGACGACACCTTCCTGGGAGGCGCGGGCAACGACACGATCCACGGTGGTGCCGACAACGACGAACTCTACGGGCAAGCGGGTGACGACGTTCTGTATGGCGAACAAAACGACGACGTGCTCTTCGGTGGTTCCGGCAACGACACGCTTCATTCAGGTTCCGGCAACGACACGCTCAACGGCAACGCCGGCTCCGACCAGGCCGTTGGAGGTGGAGGAAACGTGGTGATCACGGTCGATCTCTCCGATTCCGCTGCCACCGGATCGACATTCGAGATCCTGGCCTCGGGGACCGAGGTGCTCGTCCGTCAGCAGGGTGGTGCCGAACTGTCCCGTGGGACGATCGACGACATGTCTCAACTGGTCATCAAAGGCACGTCCAACGACGACACGATCCTGGTCGATTTCTCGAGCGGCAATCCGTTGCCCTCTGGTGGGCTGGTCGTCGATGCGACCAACGGTGGCGGAACCGACCGGTTGGAACTGCTCGGTGCGGGAATCACCAGCGTGGCTCACACGTTCGCAAACAGCACCACGGGCACCATCACGGTCGACGATCGACCGATCGATCACTCGGGTGTCTCCCAACTCCACGACACTCTCACCACCACCACCCGGAGCTTCGTGGTGGGTGACGGAAACGATGTGATCACCCTCGGAGATGACAGCACGTTGGCCGACGGCATCAGCCGCATTTCCCTGTCAGCGTACTCGGGAATCATCGACTTCAGCGGTCCGACCAGCCAGTTGTCCATTTCCACGGGCAATGGTTCCGACACGGTAACGATCAGCAATCTGGACAGCGCGGTTGGCACCGCATCGTTGCTGGTCAATGGCCANAACGACCCGGACACGCTGGATGCCTCGGGTTCACACATTCCGGTCAAGCTCAACGGATCTGGCGGTGATGATGTCTTGATCGGCGGAACCGTCAACGACACCCTCAATGGTGGCAGCGGCGCGGACTCCTTGTCTGGTGGCAACGGTGACGACCGGCTGCAGGGACAAGGAAGCAGTTACGACACCCTGTCCGGCGGCAGCGGCGACGACACCCTCGACGGGGGTGACGGCTACGACCGGATTTCCGAATCGGCCGATGTCAACTTCACCGCGACGGACAGTTCCCTGTCAGGCCTGGGAACCGACACGCTGATCAACATCCAGCTGGTCCAGTTGTTTGGTGGTTCAACGGCCAACGTGATCGACGCNTCGGCCTTCTCTGGCCGGGCCTTTCTGAATGGATCGGGTGGAAACGACACGTTGACCGGCGGCGGGTGGTACGACCGGATCTTCGGTGGTTCCGGNCGCGACCTGATCACCGGGGGCACCTCGGTCATTGATCCCGGTCCCGGCACCTACACCTACGACGTGTTGAGGGGCCAGGGTGGCAACTACGACACGCTGGTCGGCGGCAACGGCAACGACAAGCTCAACGGCGGCATCGGCCACGACAGCCTGGTCGGAGGCGATGGCGACGACGTGCTGACCGGCGAGGGCGGCAACGACACGATCGAGGGCGGCGAGGGAACTGACCGGTTGTACGAACGTGGAAATGTCAACCTGGCATTGACCAACACCAGCCTAAGCGGTGGGCTGGGCAGCAACACCGTGTCGAGCATCGAGACGGCCTACCTCAAGGGAGGCAACGGCGACAACCTCTTTGACACGACAGCCTTCAGCGGTGACGTGACACTGATCGGTGTCGGCGGGGACGACACGTTACGAGGTGGGGCCGGCAACGACATGATCAACGGCCGTTCGGGTGATGACTTGATCACCGGGGGCGACGGAGACGACACGTTGCAGGGAATGCGTGGTGCGGATGTACTCAACGGAGGGGCCGGCAACGACTTCCTCGACGGTGGTACACAGGATGACAAGCTCAGCGGCTGGACGGGTGACGACCAATTGTATGGCCGCAGCGAAAACGACATCCTGGTCGGCGGCAATGGAAATGACACTCTTTACGGCGCCGCCGGCAACGACATCCTGCAGGGAGACGACGGCAAGGCCGACACCTCTCATGAACGGGATGACGATCGACTCGATGGCGGCGACGGGACCGACACGGTCCGTGGCGGCGACGGCAGCGACACGAAACTGGATGATGTCTCGGAGATCGACGAGAGCTTCACCTACTGGGACGCATGGGTCGACGCGGTGTAGGAGCGGCCCGGAATTGACCCACTAGCTTTCCAGGCCCAGCACCTCGCGCAACAGCACCGTCGCGTAGACGCCCGCCGGCAGAGTCACCGACAAGCGGACGCCTCCGGTGGCCGGCTCGGCCACCAGGTCATCGGCCCGGACCATCAGCCGGCGGCGGGTGCCATGAGCCACCCGCGAGAACTCCGCAAATTGCTCCTCGGTCAATTCCCACCTCGACAACCCCTGGGCATCCCATTCGGCCGGTTCCCCCTCGGGTCGCCGCATCTTCGGTCCGTGCATCGGACCGGTCAGTGACAATTCGCCGGACTCCAGCCGCGGCTGGTCCTCCTCGACGTTCTCGCACAGGAACATCCCGCCGGTCTCGGTCTTCTGCAACACGTCACCGGCCGTCACCGTCGCGATCTTCCCCGCGGAAATCCGGTTGCCCAGCACGCTGTTGAACACCATCGACTGTGCGGCCGAGATGGCCAGGCGAATCAGGAATCGACGACGCTGACGCGGGATCTGGTTGGGACGGAGCTCACCCTTGAGCAAATCGAACCCCTGCTTGGCGGTCTGGCCACCGTTGCCAAACCGCTGGGGACCGAAGTAATTGGGAAACCCGTCAGCGGCAACCCGGGCTGCCGATTGGCACACCTCCTCGCGCAACGGCTTGGCAATGCCGCGGACATGGATCTGGAACCGGTTGGCCACCAGGTGGCCGGTCTTGAGCTTGTTCTTGTGCCGGGCTGATTTCAACACGCGGATGGCCCTGGTTTCGACNCGGTCCAGTCGCTTCTCGGCTGCCACGGGAACCGAGACCCACTGTCGGGTGATCGCCCGGCGGTCCTTCATGCCCGCGGCACCAATATCGCGCGAGGAGACCTTGAGAGCCTGGGCGAGGTGCTTGATCAGCGCCTCGGCCGCGATGTCCCGTTTCTCGATCCACAGGTACAGGTGATCGCCCTGGCCAGNGGGCTCNTACGCCGGCACCTCCTCGACCACGAAGTCCTCGGGGTCGCGCTTGATTGTCGCATCGATCGACGGCGCGTCGTCGCACAGTCGTGGGAGATAAGGCCAGATCTGCATCCTTGCGATGGTATCAGCGAGGAGCAGGGGGGGAAGGGAGGCCCGACACCACGGCAAGAGCCCGTCTCAGGGCCGAATCCGNTACGGCAATTCCTCGCCGGCCAATNCCGCCTCGAGATTCTCGATCGACATGTTCATCATCCGCTCGCGTGTCCGGTTCGATGCACTGCCCAGGTGCGGCAGGATGATCGCGTTCTCGAGCTCCAGCAACCGATGATCCCTGGGCAACGGCTCGGGATCTGTCACGTCCAGGGCCGCCCCGCGGATTTGACCTGTCGTCAACGCCGTAACCAGCGCATCGGTCTGCACCACCGGGCCCCGGGCCATGTTGACCAGGAACGCCGTCGACTTCATGGTCTCGAACTCGGCCGGCCCGATCATCCCGGCCGTCTCGTCCGAGAGCGGACAATTCAGCGCCACGAAATCACTGGCCGCCAGCAGTTCGTCCCGCGTGGCGTACTGCACGCCAAGCTCGGCCTCGGCCGCCTCGTCCCGGTTGCGGTTGTGGTAGAGCACGGTCATGTCGAAACCGGCCGCNCGTCGNGCCACCTCCTTGCCAATCCGTCCCATGCCGATGATCCCCAGCGTGCTGCCGGTGATCTCCTGGCCGATCAGGATCGAGGGATCGTAATGCACGAACTCCGGGCTGCGGGCATAGTGGTCGCCGATCCGCAGGTTCCGTCCGATGGCCATCACCAGCGCCATGGTCATGTCGGCCGTCGAGGCATCCAGGCACCCGGGAGTGTTCCCCACCGGAATCCCTCGCTCCTCGGCAGCCACCAGGTCGATGTGATCGACACCAACCCCGTGATTGCTGATCACGCGGAGATTGGTCATGCGATCCATCAGCGCGCCGTCGGCCAGCGGATGGGCGTAACTGAGCATGGCCACCGAGCGGGCGACCGCGTCGGAACCCTCCGAGGTGTCCCAGTCGAGGATCTCGTAGCGGTCACCCAGTGCCTGGTGAAACATCTCGGGAAGACCGTCGGCCATGATCGGAATGCGTTCTGACACCGTTTCATTGCTCCTGGAGACCACGAAAGCCGGCCCGCCACGACGTGACAGGCGACCGGGAGNATGCCATCATAGCCGACCGTGACCAACAAGACGATCACCCTTGAAGAACCCGGACACTTTGTCCTGGGTGAAACCAACCCGCCGGGTCAGCCCGGACCGGGCGAGGCGCTCGTCGGCGTGCAGCGGATCGGCATCTGCGGCACCGACCTGCATGCCTTTCGCGGTCAACAGCCCTTCTTCACCTACCCCCGCGTCCTGGGACACGAACTGGGCGTCGAGGTGCTGGCGATCGGNGACGGNGTCGACAGCGTNNCNGTCGGGGANCACTGCGCGGTGGAACCGTACCTCAACTGCGGCGAGTGTCGCGCGTGCCAATCGGGCCGCACCAATTGCTGCAGCTCGCTGCAGGTGCTGGGGGTGCACGTGGACGGCGGGATGCGACAGGAAATCGTTGTCCCGGCCAACAAGCTCCACGTCAGCGACACGCTGACGCTCGAGCAGCTGGCCCTGGTCGAAACACTGGGCATCGGGGCGCACGCGGTCGACCGCAGCGGCGTCACCGATGGCGAGGACGTCCTGGTGATCGGTGCCGGCCCGATCGGGCTGGCGGTCACGCAGTTCGCCCAGATCGCCGGAGGACGGGTGACTGTGCTCGACATCAACCCCCGGCGACTGGCCTTCTGCCGCGACCTGTTCGGCGTTCAGCAGACGATCGTTTCCGGCGAGGAGGGGCGGAAACCGATCGACCAGGTGACCGAGGCCTTCAACGGCGAATTGCCGACGGCTGTCTTCGATGCCACCGGTTTTCCCCCGTCGATGAATGCCGCATTCGACCTGACCGGCAGCGGGGGCCGGCTGACAATGGTCAGCCTGGTCCAGGCCGACATCTCGTTCCACGACCCCGAGTTCCACCGCAAGGAACTGACCGTCTTTGCCACGCGCAATTCGACCGCCACCGACTTCCGGCGGATCATCTCGCTGATCGAATCGGGTGACGCCGACACAACGCCCTGGATCACTCACCGTGCCGGTTTCGACGGCATGATCGGTGAGTTCGAGAACTGGCTCGACCCCGAATTCGGGGTGATCAAGGCGATGGTCGAGGTGGAATAGCGGCCTAGGTGATGTGCGCCCCGATCGCCTCGGTGTACACCGCGTACAGCGACTGGCTGCCGGTCATGAACAACCGGTTCCGCTTGGTGCCACCGAAACAGACGTTCGAGCAGATCTCGGGCAACAGGATCTGGCCGATCCGGGTGCCATCGGGTGCGAAGATGTGCACGCCGTCGTACCCGGCACCAACCCAGCCGGCACTCGCCCAGATGTTTCCGTCCTGGTCGGCACGGATGCCATCGGCAAACCCGGCTTTCTCCTCGCCATCGACCTCCAGGGCCATCGACGTGAACTCGCGGCCGTTCTTGATCTTCTTGCCACCACCGTCGATATCCCACACCTTGATGTTTCGCGGTGCGTCGTCGTAATGGCTGGCGCCGGTGTCGGCGACATAGAGCTTCTTGTAGTCCGGCGAGAAACACAGGCCGTTGGGCTTGAAGATCTCGTCAGTCAGCTTGGTGATCTTGCCACTCTTGGCATCGATCCGGTAGACGGCTTCCTTTTGCAGAGGCTGCACGCTGCCGGTGTTGGCCTTGTGGCCCTCGTAGTTCATCAGGCTCCCGTAACCGGGATCGGTGAACCAGATCGCCCCGTCGTCGGGATGCACGATCGCGTCGTTGGGAGCATTCAGCTCCTTGCCGTTGACCTTGTGGGCCAGCACGGTGATCGTGCCGTCGTACTCGTAGCGGACCACGCGACGGTTGCCGTGCTCGCAGGAGATCTGGCGTCCGGCAAAGTCGAAGGTGTTGCCGTTGGAGTTGCCCGAGGGGTGCCGGAAGGTGCTGACATGTCCGTCCTCCTCCAGGTACCTCAACTTCACGTTGTTGGGAATGTCGCTCCAGAGCAGGTACCGGCCCACGCCATTCCACGCGGGGCCCTCGGCCCACGCCATGTCCTTGCTGTGGTACACGCGACGGATGGCCGAGTTGCCAATCTTGTATTTCTTGAACCGGTCATCCAGCACGACGATGTCCGGGTCGGGGTAACGGACCGGATCGGCATTCTTGCCGTACCGGGTGCGGCCCTTCGGCGAAGCGGCCTTGTCCTGGGCGACGGCGGCGTGTGCCCCCACCGCAATCGCGGCGGCGGCGGTCAGGAAATCGCGGCGGGCCAGGCCCGAATCCGCCTGGCTGTTCTGGTCGGTCTTGCGCGTGATCATGGTTGTGGTTCTCCTGGTGATGGTCACTGTGTTGAAATCGGTTGTCTCGGATCAGAATGGCTCACTTGGCCGGATCAATCGCCAGCATCCGCACGCACACCGGCGAGGGCACCTTGATGACCGATCCGGTGTCATCCAGTTCACCGGTCTTGCGATTGATCTTCAGCACGTGAATCGTGCCGGAATCCTGGTTCTCCGACAGCAAGAACCGTCCACTGGGATCCAGGCCAAAGTTCCGTGGTGTCTTGCCCCCGGTGCTGTAGTTGCCCACGTAGGTCAACTTGCCGGTCTTGCGGTCGATCTTGTAGCTGACAATCGTGTCGTGTCCCCGGTTGGAACCGAACAGGAAACGGCCCCGCTTGCCAACCCGCACCTCCGCGGTGCTCATCCCCTTGCCCGGCTTTTCTCCCGGCGGCAACGTCGAGATGGTCTGGATCTCCTTGAAGGTCCCGGCCTTCCCGTTCCAGGCAAACGCGGTCACCGTCAGGTTGATCTCGTTGATCACGTACCCGAATCGGCCGTTGGGATGAAACGAGAAGTGCCGAGGGCCGGCTCCGGCTGCGACCTTTTTCCCCGTCGGCTTGTTGGCCACCAGCGTCCCCTTGGCGGCATCGAACTTGTAGACCAGCACCTGGTCCATTCCCAGGTCGGCCGCAACGGCAAATTGTCCGGTGGGATCGATGTTGATCGAGTGAGCGTGCGGTGAGGCCTGGCGAGGCTTGAGCACGCTCGAACCCTTGTGCTGCACAAACGCCGACGCCTCGCCCAGGCACCCGTCATCGAGAATCGAGTAACCGATCACGCTGCCACCGGTGTAGTTGGCCACCAGCACGGTCTTGCCCGAGCTGTCGATGACCAGGTGACAGGGGTGAGCCCCCCGGGTCGGTTGCTGGTTCATCAGGATCAACTCGCCGGTCTTGGAATCGATTTCAAACGCACTGATCCCACCGCTGTTCTCCAGGCCTTCCCACTCGGAAGTCTCGTTGACGGCCACGACATGCTTGCCATCGGGATGAATGGCCAAGAACGACGGCTCGGGCGTCTCGGCCGCCAGGCTGACCTTGCCCGCCTTGCCGGTCCGGGTGTCGAAGGAAAACTGGTAGATGCCCTTGCTCTCGCCTCTGGTGTATGTCCCGACATAAACCCGCACGTTTCGTGGCCCCCTGTTTTTCTTTTTTGCCGACGACTTCTTGTCGGCCGCCGATGCGGAACTTGCTGTCAGCAGGCCGCCGAACAGCAACAGCGCGGCCAGACACCGGATCGGGTGTTGTGAGAAACTCGTCATGGTGTGTTCCTTGGTGTTTCGGTGGCCGAGAAGCCATCGAGTGCGATTTTATGGGGGGATCGATAATTGTCGGAGAACACACGGTGATTCTCAAGCAGGCTGGCCGTGCTGTACAATGTTTGGACCGCGAATCTCGTATTCTCCGACCCTCGTGGAACACCACCATGATTCCCCGCCTGTTCACCCACCTGCTGCCGGCCGCCGGATTCCTGGTCGCCGCGCTGGCCACCGTCGGCCCCACGAGCGTCCAGGCCCAGGACACGGCCACGCAATTCCAGTTCCCCGCCAGTCGCACCGCGTGGATCAATTCGCAGCCGTTCACCCGCGAGCAACTCAGCGGCAAGGTGGCGGTGATGGTGTTCTTCGAGGAGGGGTGACCCAAGTGCACGGGCATGTGGCCCGGTTTGCAGGCGGTCGCCCGCAAGTTCCAGGATAAGCCGGTTCTCTTCCTCGCGGTCAACTCGGGGACCCCGCGGCTGCAGTTGCAGTCCTATCTCCGAAAAAACCGCGTGAGCTGGCCCGCCATTGCCGACACCGACCGCTCGTTCGAGCGAGGATGCGGTGTGCCGCCGATCAGCCTGAAAAACATTTACCAGGTCCGGATCATGAAACCCGACGGCAAACTGCTGGCCACCAGTCCCACACGGATGGAGCAGTCGCTCAGCGGTGTCATCGGGGCAGCCAAGTGGAACGTGGATCCCGAGGGAATCCCCGCAACGCTGAAAACGGCCTGGTTTCACGTCGAGTTCGGCAACTTCGCCATGGCGGCCAACGTGCTGAAAAAAGCCGGCAACTCGCGAAAGGCTGACACCAAGCAGGGTGCCCAGAAACTGCTCGATTACGTCGGTGAGAAAATGAACAAGCAGATCGAGGCCGCCAGGACAGCCGAGACCGACGGAAAGATGTGGGAGGCCTACCGCGGCTACTCGGATGCCGCCATCCGCTACAAGGGCTACGAGCTGCCCAAGGACATCGTGGCCACCATCAACAAGCTCAAGGGCAACGCGGACGTCAAGAAGGAAGTCCTGGCGCTGAAAATCCTGGCGGCGGCCAAGAGAAAGCTGTACGGGAAAACGATTTCAGCCCGCAAGAGTGGCTACCGCGCGCTGGAACGGCTGGTTGATCAACAGTCCGAAACCCAGGCCGCCCAGGAAGCACAACAGCTGATCAAGTCACTGGGCATGCCCTAGTCCTTGCCGGACACCCGCGACGAGAGTGCCTACCGCCACTCCGCCGGCCAGCAGCTGGTGTGCCACCCGCTGCGAATCCGCCACTCGCGAAGTTCATCCAGCAGGGCCCCCTTCGCATCAGCAGCCGCCGGATCATCCCACCGGTTGACCACCTCGGTGGGGTCGGTCTCCAGGTCAAACAGCTGTCCCCACGGCTCGTCAAGAAAGTGCACCAGTTTCCACCTGGCATCCCGGACCATCGTCACGAACTCGGTCCCCTGCAGGATCGCGTCCTTGCCGTGCTCGGCGTAAACATGCGGACGCGGGGTCCAGTCGCCGCCCTCCAGGGCACCGGTGAGCGAAACAGCCTCGAGTGAAGCGGCGGGCTCCAGCCCGGCCAGCTCGAGCATCGCCGGCCCCACGTCCATGTGCTGGCACAACCCGTCGATCTCGACACCGGCCGGATAACGACCCGGGGCCCAGGCGATCAACGGGACCCGCAGGATCAGGTCGTACATGGTCCACTTCTGGCTGTGACCGTGATCGGTCAGGCAATCACCATGGTCGCTGGTGAAAAAGACGACCGCATTCTCCAGGTACCCCTTGGCGTCGAGTGCCTGCAGGATCTCGCCAACCTTCTCGTCGATCATCGTCACGTTGGCCAGGTAATGCGCCCGCTGGCGGTGCCGCTGCTCGGGCGTGGGATCGAGGATGTGGATGATCGAGTCGTGATCGACCTCCGAGTTGTGCTGTCGCATTTCCTGGAACGGCTGGGGCTGTCCCGCCAGTTCCTCGGCGGTGACCTCCATCAAGGGCAGGTCCTTCTCGAGGTACGGATCGAGAAAGCGGCGGGTGGGGTCATACGGAGGGTGTGGGCCGGGAAAACCGATCTGCAGGAACAACGGCTCATCGGCAACCGGTTTCGATTCGATCCACCATGTGGCCAAATCGCCGACGAACATGTCCGACTGCATGTCCTCGGGAAGCTCCCATTCAAACGCCCCCAGGCACTCGGCGTAATCGGCCCGCTGCCGGTACAGCTCGCGTTGCTGCTTGACCAGCCCGCGGGCGTGCAGGGCCTTGTCCCACTCGTCGTAGTAATACCGCTCTTCCAGGTACCGGTCCTTGTTCTCGACGACGTAACGTTCGTGAAAACCCAGCGGGGTGTGATACGGGTAGGAATGCATCTTGCCGATGTTGATGCAGCGGTATCCCGAATCGGCCAGGTCCTCGATCCAGCTCCGCTTCCAGCTGTCGGCGTTCTTGAGAATGCCGGTGGTGTGAGGAAAGTAGCCGGTGAACAGGCTGGCGCGGGCGGGAGCACACGACGGCGCGGTGATGTGGCAATTGCTGAAACTGACGCCCTCGCGGACCAGCCGGTCCAGGTGCGGGGTGTCCATGTAGTCATACCCCAGCGCGGCGATCGTGTCGTACCGCTGCTGGTCGGTGATGATGAAGATGATGTGCGGGCGAGAATCGGTCATCGGCGGGCTCCGGTTCGGACCCGCCCATTCTGGCAGTTGACCCCCCGGCTGTCATCGCCCCTCAGTACCGGAAACCCAGCCCCAGCCCGATGGCGTGCCCGCTCGAGGAAATCGGCGCCTCGCCCGAGAACTCCAGGAACCAGTTCCGGTCCAGCCAGGTGTCCACCCGTCCGCCCACGCGAGTTCCCTCGCCAAAGATCCCGTTGTCGAAGTACTTGATGTAGGGTGCGACGGCGACCGAACGATGCGGTCGCCACTCGATTCCACCCCCGGCCACCCAGCCGAACTCATCGTCCTCGGCCACCACGATGCCCACCAGGTCCTGGTAGGTGACATCCATGGCAAGGTACTGGCCGGAAACAAAGACATACGGATCCAGTTCCTCCTCGGGTGCCGCGTGTCCGGTCACTCCCAGGCCGAAATGCCAACCCCCGACGGTCATCGCATAAGGTCCAAAGAACGGGTCGAAAGCCTCGCCGGAGGCCTCGCGATTGCCCAGGAACCCCTGCACGTCGATGTGCTCGTTGGCCGGCAGGTTGAAGTCGATATTCAGTGCGGTGATGAAATCATCCAGCTCGTCCAGCACCGGCTCGCCCGTCTCCAGTCGCGACAGCGACACCCGAACGTACCGCGTTCCCAGCAAGGCCGAACTGTCGACCCCGACCGGGGTCTGGCCCCGGGACAACGGCACCTGGCAGCCGATCCCGGCCACGAGGAACACCGCGAGGCAACTGCCCCAGGCTCTTCGAAAACGAGAACGCAACACGAACTGGCTCCACGGTTCAAGGACGTGGCGAGGGTTGTAGTCGACACGGCCGGTTGGCCGAAGCGGAATTCCCACGAATTCACCGGCAACCATCCCGCTGACAACCGATCCCCGACGCGATGCCCGGCATTGAGGTTGTCCATGGCCACAGGCTACGGTGGAGGATCTCCTGTCCCCCCAAGACACCAGCCGTTCACCGGACCCCGATACACCATGCCACGCATCACACGCATCCAGGCGTTCCAGGTCGACCTGCCGCTGCACGAGGGCAGCTACAAGTGGTCGGGGGGGAAATCGGTCGAGGTCTTCGACAGCACGATCGTGCGGGTCGAGACCGACGAGGGAGTGACCGGGCACGGTGAGGTCTGTCCGCTCGGGCCGTTCTACCTGCCGGCCTACGCCGGCGGGGTCCGCTCGGGCCTGGCCGAACTGGCACCACACCTGATCGGTGCCGAGGCGACTCACCTCGATGTCCTGCACAGGAAAATGGAACGGACCCTCAAGGGACATCCCTACGTCAAGACGGGCATCGACATCGCCTGCTGGGACATCCTGGGCCAGGTCTCGGGTCGCCCGATCTGCGACCTGCTCGGGGGCCGGTACGGCGATGATTTCGTGCTGTACCGGGCCATCTCTCAGGAGGATCCCGACACGATGGCCTCGCGCGTGGCCGGATACCGGGCCGAGGGTTACCGCCGGTTCCAGTTGAAGGTCGGCGGTGATCCGGATGTCGACATCGAGCGGATCCGGGCGGTCGCGGCCGAGTTGGAACCCGGCGACCGCCTGATCGCCGACGCGAACACCGGTTGGGTGCAACACGAGGCAGCGCGGGTCGTGCGTGCGGTCGAGGACATCGATGTCTATATCGAGCAACCGTGCCTGAGCTACGAGGAATGCCTGGCGATCCGCCGACGCATCTCTCACCCGTTCGTGCTCGACGAGTCGATCGACGGCATGGAGGTGCTGCTGCGAGGCCACGCCGATGGGGCCATGGACGTGGTCAACATCAAGATCAGCAAGTTCGGCGGGCTGACTCCCGCCCGGCAGGCCCGCGACCTGTGTGTCCGGCTGGGGATCGGGATGACGATCGAGGACAGCTGGGGTGGCGACATCACCACCGCCGCCATCGCCCACCTGGCCCACAGCACGCCGACGGAACTGCTGTTCACCGCCACCGACTTCAACAGCTATGTCACCGTGAGTACCGCCGAGGGAGCACCGCAACGCGATGGCGGGCGACTGGCCGCNTCGACAGAGCCCGGCCTGGGCGTGACGCCTCGCCAGGACGTGCTGGGTGAACCGGTTCTGAGTATCGGATAAGTAATTGTTGTCGCCCGGTGACCGGATTAGGATGAACGGTCCCGTTTCTTGCAGCCGGCAAGGTGTGTTCAACCTCCGCGTCCCAGCGAATTGAGCCTGGCAAGATGAATGATCCCCGCCTCAACGACTCGGACCTGGTCGACGAAACGTTGCGGCGACGTTTCGAGGAAGCCTGGATCAACGGGGCACCGTTGCCAATTGCCGATTGCCTGCCCGATCCCGAGGCGGACTCGTACCTGTCCACGCTGGAAGAACTGGTTCACATCCAGTTGGAGTTTGCCTGGAAGACTCATCGCCCCGGAAACGACACCCACCCCCCGGCGGTCGAATCACTGCTGGAGGAATTCCCGCCGTTGGATCTCCCCGACGTGATCGAGCGGCTGAGGAAACAAGAATCCGAGTGCCGCAACCGCGCAGCCGACACCATCGGCACCAACGCGATTGATGACACCAACCCCGTCGTCTCCAGCGAACTCTCCGACCAGGCCACCATTCCACCAACGGCCACCACGGTTGATTCTCCACCGGTTTCCGACCAGGCCACCATCCCACCCCCACCCTCCGGTGGCAACCTGGCCGACGACCAGACGCTGGTGGCGGCCGTCTCGGTCGACCACCCCACCGTGGTGGACGAGTCCATTTCCAAGATCCCGGCCGGCACCGTGCCCCAGATCGATCTCGAGGGTTACGAGCTCCTGGGGGAACTGGGGCGAGGTGGGATGGGTGTCGTGTACCGGGCACTCGACACGCGGCTCAAGCGAGTCGTGGCCCTCAAGATGGTTCTCGCCGGAGTGCACGCCGACCCCGATGAACTCAAGCGGTTCCAACTGGAAGCCGAGGCGGTCGCGCAACTGCAACACCCCAACATCGTCCAGATTCACGATGTCGGTGAACACGAGGGTCGGCCCTACTTCTCACTGGAATTTGTCGAGGGCGGGGAACTGGCATCCCAGATCGCCGGCGAACCCCAGCCGCCCGAGGAAGCCGCTCAGCTTGTCGAGACACTGTCGCGGGCCATGCACTTTGCCCACGAACGCAACATCATTCACCGCGACCTGAAACCGGCCAACGTCCTGCTGACCGCCGACGGACAACCCAAGATCACCGACTTCGGGTTGGCCAAGCGGCTCGAGGACGAGTCGGGACAGACGGCCAGCGGGTCGATCATGGGTACGCCCAGTTACATGTCGCCCGAACAGGCCGGCAGGCAGCAGGGACAAATCGGTCCGCCCACCGACGTCTACGCTCTGGGCGCACTGCTGTATTGCCTGTTGACCGGACGACCGCCATTCCAGTCCTCCAGCGTGATGGACACCGTGCTGCAGGTGCTCGAGAAAGAGCCGGTCCCACCTCACCAGCTCGTCCCCGGCCTCGACAAGAACCTCGAAACGATCACGCTGAAGTGCCTGCAGAAGGATCCGGGCCGGAGATACCAGACGGCCGAAGAAGTGGCCGACGAACTCCAGCGATTCATCAACCACGAACCGATCCTGGCCCGGCCGGTCAGTGCCCCCGAAAGGGCCTGGCGGTGGTGTCGCCGCAAACCTGTCGTCGCCAGCCTGATTTTGGGCCTGGCCCTCTCGCTGATCGGCGGAACCGTCGTCTCGTCGCTGTTCGCCGTCTCGGAACGACAACAACGCGAGGTCGCCGAAACCGAACAGCAACGTGCCCAGCAACGGTTCGAACAGGCCGTCGAGGTCGTGGATCGCCTGGTCCAGGTCTGCCAACACCTGGCGTTTTATCCAGGCGTCCAGGAAGACCGCGTCGAACTGCTGAAGCTGGCCGGTGAGTATTACGGGGAACTCTCCGACGATGCGAGCGGGGGCCGTGAATTGAGAATCAACTCGGCCCGAACCCTGCTGAAACTCGGTGGTGTGTACCAGCAACTGGGCGACACGAAAAAGTCGCTCGAGGTGTTCCGCGATTCCGAATCCCGTCTCCAGGCACTTCAAAAACAACCGGGGCTGCAGGACACCGCATCGACAGCACTGGCCGATTGCCGGATCCGGATCGCCGGGTTGCTGTCGGATTCCGACCAGACTGACCAAGCCCGCGAGGTGCTCGAGGCGGTGTTGGAATCATTCGATGGCGATTCCGATGGCGGAGAACTCGCCGCCCGCGCCTCCTACACCCTGGCCGACATCCTGGCCGACCAGGGGAAACCCGACCAGGCGGCTCAACAACTGGAAACTGCCGTCAACAGGTACCGCAAACTGGCCGACGCACCCGACGCGTCTGTCAACCTCGTATTTGGCCTGGCCACCTCGCTCGGTCAACAGGGGAAACTCCTGGCCGACCTCGAGAAACTCGACGAGGCCGTCGGCCGTCTGAAAGAGGCCGAGTTGCTGCTCCGCGACCGCGTCGTCGTCTCCGATGACGTCGCCCCCCGCCATGCCAAGCAACTGGCTGTCACCCGCAGCCAACTGGCGGCTGTCCTCCAGGAACTGGACCGTGAGTCCGAGTCGATCACGGCTCTCGAGGCCACCATCATCTCGCTGGAAGCACTGGTCCAGCTGGTTCCCGACGTCACCGAGTTCCGCGAGGACCACGCGCGGGCCCTGATCAACATGGGGCAGCTGCAGCATTTGCTCGAGGACAGCGCGACAGCGGCCCTGTATCTCGAGAAGGGCCGCGAGATTCTCGTGGGCCTGCACGAATCGGCCGATTCGGACAGGTACATCCAGG